>JBBRGN010000036.1:0-23263 GCA_038240665.1 Chitinophagales bacterium
CAAGTGCCCGCAATTATTATGCGTTGCATGAATCTGCACCCCTGCGATCGATCATTGAATTGTACAATCCCGTCACCAAACGCACGGTTTATGCCGAGGTATTGGGTCGAATACCCCAAAATGCTTATCAAAACAGCAATTTGGCAGTGGTACTTTCTCCACAAACGGCAAAAATGCTAGGGGCGAAAGATCCGCGTTTTTTTATCAAGGTTAAATATTATAAATAACTGGGAGTAACACCCCATACGTCAAAATCCTATGGATATTCACAACAACATCCTTTCCACCATCGGCAATACGCCTATGGTGCAATTGCACCGCACGGTGGAAGGTATCCCGGCTATGGTGCTCATGAAGGTGGAAACTTTCAACCCTGGTCATTCGATTAAAGACCGAATGGCTTTAAAAATGTTGGAGGACGCCGAAAAACGCGGCGATATTCAACCCGGTGGTACCATCATTGAATGTACTTCTGGCAACACTGGTATGGGATTGGCCATTGCCGCAGCGGTGAAAGGCTACAAATGTATTTTTACCACCAGCGACAAACAATCCAAGGAAAAAATGGATTTGTTGCGTGCTGTAGGTGCGGAAGTAATTGTATGCCCAACCAATGTAGCCCCTGATGATCCGCGTTCTTATTACTCGGTGGCCGACCGGCTGAGCAAGGAGGTTCCCAACAGCTACTGGTGCAACCAATACGATAACCTTTCGAATCGGCAAGCGCATTATGAAAGCACCGGACCGGAAATTTGGAAACAAACCGAAGGCAAGGTTACCCATATCCTCACCGGCGTAGGCACCGGAGGCACCATCTCCGGAACAGGTAAATACATCAAAGAACAAAACCCGAATGTCAAGGTTTGGGGTATTGACACCTACGGTTCGGTATTGAAAAAATACCATGAAACCCGTCATTTTGATGCCAATGAGATCTATCCTTACATTACCGAAGGCATTGGCGAAGACATCATTCCCAAAAATATTGACTTTGACATCATCGATCATTTGGAAAAGGTGAGCGACAAAGATGGTGCCGTGATGGCGCGGCGTTTGGCACGCGAAGAAGGCATTTTGTTGGGCTATTCCGCTGGATCAGCGGTAGCGGGTTTGCACCAATTGAAGCATTTGCTTTCTCCTGATGACATCGTAGTTGTCATCATCCACGACCACGGTAGCCGCTACGTGGGGAAAATATACAACGACGACTGGATGCGCGAACGAGGTTTTTTGGATACCGAACTTCGGGTAAAAGACATCATCAGCCGCAAAAAAAACCAGTCCTTTTATGTGATCCAAAAAACCGACACGGTTCGCAAAGCCTTTGACTTGATGAAATCACATGACATTTCCCAGTTGCCGGTAATGGATGAAGCGCAAGTCATTGGCGTGGTTACGGAGAATTCGGTGTTGAGCTATTTGCTAGAAAACCCTATCAAACACGCCGATCAACCCATTTCAGCAGTGATGGGCGACCCCTTGCCATTGGTGGACGAAAACATGACATTCAGCCAATTGCGCAATTACATTGGTCGGCAGATTCCGGCAGTGATTGCTAGGGATAAGGCCGGAATACACCACATCATCACGCAATACGACATCATTCAGGCATACTAGTCTAGAAAAAAAGGGATGAAGTCGTAAGATTGAAATCCCTTTTTTTAAATTATATCTTCAACAACAGATTTATGTTCATGAGAAGACTTGTACTTTTAGGCGTTTTGGGTTGGATATTGACCGCTTGTCAGCCTACTTCTTCTTCAGTCAACTTGGCCAACAACGGCAATAATCCGGAAGGAATTTTTCCCATTGTAGCCGACTTCATGGATCTGCAAGCCGAAGGTGGATTCCCTAAGGATTCCCTGGTTACCATTGGTTATGATCATTTTTTCAAAAAAAGCAAACGGTATCAAGTCGTCCCGCTCCGGGATTTATTGATACCCTTGTTGAAAGCGGTCAAGGATACCGCCAATTTGCGCATCAGCTTCGTGTGCGTGGACGGGTATGCACCGGATATGCTGTTGAGCAAGGTACTCGCAAACGAGGCTTATGTGGCGCTCCGCGATGCCGATTTGCCTGCCGATAAAAACTGGCCCGATAGCCTTCGCAAAGTATTTGAACCCTTCTATTTGGTATGGCAAAACATCCCGCCAGAAGACGAAAGCTTTGCTTGGCCTTATGGTTTTTTTGGGATCAAAATCACCACTTTTCAAGACGCGTTTAAAGAAGCTTATCCTAAATATAACCAAGCTGCCCAAAAAGGTTTTGCCGTTTTTCAATTGCATTGCATGAAATGTCATGGTGTCAATAAAATTGGCGGGGTAATGGGCCCAGAATTCAATTATCCTAAAAACATCACCGAATACTGGAAAAAGGAAGACATCTGGCATTTTTTACAAAATCCGCAATCGTACCGCTACAGCAGTAAAATGCCAGCACAGAGCACGTTGAAACGCGAAGAATTTGAGGAAATCTATACCTATTTGAATTTTATGAAGGGGCAAAAGTTGAAATCTAAAGAATGAGTTGGTAACAAAGGTGTCAATTTTGACTAGGTATTGAACCATTCCTTATTTAGTTGCCCTCCTGGCAGTCAATCAACCTGAGTTGTGAATAGAAATTGACGTTGTGTTCAGGGATCCGCAAAAATCGCGTAGCGATGATAGATATTGTAGCGGTGGGTTTTAACCCGCCGATTTGATGCCAGCTAAGCATCTGGAGTGCTGTAGGTACGACCCATTTTACACGATATCTACCGTACCTACGGCACTCCAAATCAAAAATCTACGCATTTGTTAGCGGATTGAAATCCGCTGCTACGAATGGATCGTCGCTATGCGACTGACCGTGTTGATATTTAAAAAAAATAGTCCAGTTACCGAATTTGTAAAAATTGTAGCTATTTGATTACCATTTGTTAAAATTCAGAATCACATTATATTAAAAATTTACACCACCTAAATGTGCTTAATACCGAGTACGAGACTAACAACTAAATTATATTGATAAATTCCCCCCTTAATTCAAATACCTTTTCCCCAAACCCTCGTATGCATCAATGCGCCGATCTCTAAAAAATGGCCAGATGCGCCGAACCGCCTCAGTGCGCGCTTTGCTGATTTCTACCACCGCCACCTGCTCCTCCTGAATCGGTGCAGAGAAAAGCAATTCGCCTTGCGGGCCGGCCACAAAACTTTGTCCCCAAAATGTGATGCCATTGGTAACGCCCGTCCAATCGGGTTCATGTCCGGTACGGTTTACCGTGATCACGGGGAGCCCATTCGCCACCGCATGACCGCGCTGGATGGTTTGCCAAGCCCCAAATTGTCGGTCTTTTTCTTCTTGGGTATCGGTAGATTCCCAGCCAATAGCGGTTGGGTAGATCAATACTTCAGCGCCTCTAAGCGCCATCAAACGCGCCGCTTCGGGATACCATTGATCCCAGCAGACCAATACGCCTAGTTTCCCTACCGAGGTTTGGATTGGTTCAAAACCCAAATCTCCAGGGGTGAAATAGAATTTTTCGTAGTAAGCTGGGTCGTCGGGGATGTGCATTTTTCGGTATTGACCAGCTACGGTTCCGTCTTTTTCAAATACAACTGACGTATTGTGGTAAATGCCAGGGGCTCTTTTTTCAAATAAAGAAGTTACCAATACCACCTGATAGGCCAGAGCGGCCTCGCGAAATACTTCTGATGTAGGTCCAGGAATGGGTTCGGCTAGGTCAAATAGCTCCGTTTCTTCAGCCTGACAAAAGTAGATGCCCGCGTGTAGTTCTTGTAATACGACCAGTTCGGCACCTTGTTCGGCACAGGCTTTGATACCAGCGATGCTTTTGGCAATGTTTGCTGATTTATCTCTGGAGCAGGTTTGTTGAACCAAGCCAACTTTCATAGCGGTTTGTTTTGAGGTCATTAAATCACCCCTTCCGGGTACTGCATGCTAATACAGTGCAAGGAGCCATGTTGTTCGATCAAAGTTCGACAATTGATGCCGATGATCTCGCGATCGGGAAAAACATCGGCCAAAATTTTCAGAGCAACTTCATCTTGGGGTAGCTCATAGGTTGGAACCAGCACCGCGCCATTGATAATCAAAAAATTGGCATAAGTAGCCGGTAATCTATCCCCTTCGGCGCTGTATACGGCGTCTGCCATCGGCAAGGCAACCAGCCGATAGGGCTTACCGGTAAGGGTTCTGAAGGTTTTCAACTCGGCTTCCATTGCTGCTAGTGAATCGTAATGTTCATCTTCGGGTCGGGTACACTTGACATAAGCGATGGTATGCGGATCGCAAAAACGCGCCAAAGTATCGGTATGAGAATCGGTATCGTCTCCGGCCAAATAACCATGGTTGAGCCAAAGTACTTGCTCTAATCCAAATAATTTTTTCAACTCGGCTTCGGTCGCTGTTTTATCGAGATGTGGGTTGCGATTCGGCGACAACAGACACTCCGAAGTGGTCAATAAAGTTCCCTGACCATCGCTTTCGATGCCGCCGCCCTCGAGCGCGAGTCCACCGGGGCGGACTGGTGCATGAAAAACGCCCAGCTGATGTAGTTTTCCGGTAATCAAGTTGTCCAAATTTGCCGGAAACTTTAGCCCCCAACCATTGAATACAAAATCCAGGATCACCGGCTTCCCATCTTCGAATAAGGTGATGCCACCGTGGTCGCGTGCCCAAGTATCATTTGAAGGGCATTCAACAAATTGGATGCCTGACAATGCTCCAGTTGGAAAATAAGCCTGTGTTTCCGCCACGTTGGAGCAGACCACCACTACCCTCTCGAAGCGACTCACTGCCATGATACAAGCAACAAAACATGGGATAACTTCCTCCAAGATGTCAACCCAATCGGTTTCTTGATGCGGAAATGTAAACTGTACAGCGCTTTGTGGTTCCCATTCGGCGGGTAGCCGGCGTTTTTGCATGCTTTATTTTTTTGCCCAAAAGTAAGGCTTAATCTGGAAAATGCCGCAGGTGCTAGGTCAAGTGTTGTTGATTTTTTTTAAATTTTAATTTATAAGATTTTTCTATCTGAGTAAAATATATTTTTAGTAAAATATTCTTTGATTTGCAAGAAATGGATTGTTGCGCTCGGATTGGGATTTTTTTTGAACCCTTGAATACGGGAAAGGAGGAGTTTCTTGAATAAATGGCGCTAAAAAATCAGCTGTACATCTAAGGAATGACAACAATAAGGTAACAAAATGGCCTAGTCTAATTTAATACCTTATTGTTGAATCATTCCTAATCTAGGTTACATCCAAAAAATCCAGAAAATGGAAAAACCAACAACTTTTACCCAGAAGCTTCGTAAAGAGAAAGGTAAGATGACTCAAATTCAAGAACGCTAACATTACTCTCATGACAATTGCCTCGCAAAGTACCCTGAGCAACATCAGCTACATCTTTATCAAAACCGCAAAAAGATTGGTGCGGATTGACCTCGAAAATTTATTGTATGTAGAAACCATTGGGGATTACGTACTCTTCAAAACCGTTGACGATCAGTACATCGTCCATTCTTCGCTCAAAAACATTGTTTCCAAACTTCAACATCCTTATTTCCTCAAGGTACACCGCTCCTTCATCGTCAATGTGAGCAAGATTTTTGACATTGAGGAAAACACGTTGGTGATCGAGAAAAAGGTGATCCCCATTTCCCGCGCCAACCGCCCGATCTTAATGCAAAAGATCAATCTGATTTAAATTGTTGTTGTCTCCACGTTTGGCTTTGTCCCAAATAACGGATTGATTGCCGCGCAAGTACTTGACAAAACCCAAGTACACGCATACATTCATCATGGTGAAGTAAAAAGGCACGCTAAATCCTTTTATTTTCAATGGTTTGTTGCGGGTCAGGTAACCGAGATAAGCAATGAAATAGAAAAAGACTTGCCCCAACAGTAGCAATTGATAAAAGCCATTGTTCAATCCCAACAGGATATTGACAACCAACAATATAGGGAGGGTAAGTGGCGCTAAGGTCCAGCGCAGTACACGGTGCGAAATGTATTGAAAAGTGAGCAGGCCATACCGAAATGGATTAAGCAAAGAACGCAAACGCCACATGGCTTGAAATGCGCCGGCGCAGATGCGAATTTTGCGTTTGATTTCCTCGCTTACATCGGCGGAGGCCTGCTCGATGGCGTACGCATCGGGAGCGTAAGCCACGCGGTAGCCTTTTTGGGCTATTCGCAGGGTTTGATAAAAGTCCTCAATGATGGTATCAGTAGGTATGACTTCAAATAGATCGGTGCGGATGGCAAACAATTCCCCGGCGGCGCCTACCACCGTGCCCAGTTCAGCATCTTTTTCTTTTAACCAAGACTCATATTTCCAATAAAGTCCTTCTCCGGCTGCGCTAGCGGTGTCTTTGGTGTCAATGAACACCCGTTTTTCGCCAGCTACCGCGCCCATGGTAGGATCGGCAAAATGCTTGACCAAATTCCGGATTGCTTGGGCATTTAAAAAAG
The DNA here is from genome assembly GCA_038240665.1 of Chitinophagales bacterium. Taxonomy (GTDB): domain Bacteria; phylum Bacteroidota; class Bacteroidia; order Chitinophagales; family Saprospiraceae; genus Haliscomenobacter. The sequence goes on from JBBRGN010000036.1 coordinate 6,480, forward strand.
TATTGGCGTCGGAGTTTACGGTAATGGGCGATTTGACCAGCGGCATAGAGCGTTGAACAGCCGCAATCTTGCCGCGTCGTTCAGGTTGATATAGATGCTGAATCGCTGGGTATTGCTCAATGATGGCGCCAGTTTGGTCGGTAGAACCATCGGTGATGAACAACAATTTGAGTTTATCGGCTGGATAATCTAGCGCTAAGCTGTTTTCAATTTTTTGCTTGATGATGTCTGCTTCGTTATAAGCAGCAATCAATAAAGTTACTTCAGGTAATTCATCTGCTGAAAAAGGGGGCGGAACTGGGTGCGCGCCTCTGATTTTGATCAAAATCCACATCACCAATCCGTAGCCCAGATAAGCATAAAACAAAACCCCAAAAGATACCCAGAATAAAACAGTCATGGCAATTGGTTTTTCCAAAAATAATCAAGTTTTTATTCCAATATTTAGAAATTAGGAGTTTGGTTGTTTTTATACGGAATTTGGAAAAAAATTCCGTATAATGAAAAAATGAATGCTTATAGCCTGATAATAAACATACTTGAAGAAAAAATTATTATCTCCAAAAGGACAATACTTACAAGCGCTTTAAAATCCTTTTCGTAAAAAAAATGACCTCAGCTCCATTTTTGGTCACATTCATAATAGCAGCTAACAAAGTTTATTCTAAATCCAAATTCCGCGCCTTTACTACCAAAAATCGACAACATTGGTTCAATCTCCAAAATACAGCAGGACAAAGTCCATTCTATTCAACTTTATAATTTTTTTTTCGTAAAAAAGTAAGCTGGCTTATTAAATTTTTTAATTGACAAATGAATAAGGACTTGATGATTCCTAAGTAATGTGAATTTATAATGTCCCATTACTTAATGGCTGATGATCCATCAAAATTTTATAATAAATCGTTTTTAAAGGATTCGAAAAACGCAAAACCTGTTTTTATGAAAAACATACTCCTAGTCTCTGTTTTAACTTGGGATTCCATGGCCGAGATTCCTTTTATGCTCAAGAGAGGCGGATGTAGCTGTGTAGATGTGCTCTGTCCTAAAAATGCATGGCTGAATGCCAATAGCTATTTTGATAACTGGATTGAAATAAAGTCAGACCAAGCAGATATACAACAGCAGATCATTGATATAGCTCAGGATCCTCAAAGTCCGTATACCAAAATCATGTTGATCGATGATGTTGTCATCAAATTCATAAGCGAATGTGAGTTACCTGGTGATTTGTTTAGTTTGATCTTACCCCTCACCAAGCGCGAAAATCGCGAGTTATTGGCCTCTAAGGTCGGTTTTTCAAATGTTTGCATAAAGTACAATATCGTAACGCCGCAATACAAAATTTATCAGGAAGAGCTGCCACTAGAAGAGCAAATAACAGGGTTACGTTTCCCCCTGATCCTCAAGGAAGATTTGAGTTGGGGCGGCGGCGGTATTTATTTGTGTGATGATTGGGCGGCATTTGAAAATGCCATACTCCATCAGGTCAACACCAAAAAAAACTTGGTCATCCAAGAGTACATCATCGGTGACGATATTGGGGTGGAAGCGCTTTTTTGTAAAGGTCAATTGATTACCTACAATTGCTCGCAGGTGCTTTCCTATTTTGACAATAAGTTTACTTTTACTACGCGTAGAAAATACTACCGCAATCACAAAATAGAAGAACTACTCGGCATCATGGGCAATGCATTTGGTGTAACGGGTTTTGCCAGCATCTCCTATATTTATCATCCCAAAAGTGATACTTACTACCTCATCGAAATGGATACCCGTACCAATATGTGGATGCCCCTCAGCCGTTTTACCGGGTTTGATTTTGCAGAAGGACTAAAGCGCATCGTTGCACATTGGCCGGCTCCAATCCCTGAAAGCCCGACTTTACCCGCTAAAACGGTTGAAATTGCCTTGTTTTACCGTGATTTACGCCGCTGTTTTAAAAAGCGCGACTTTAAAGGATTCGCCCGTTGGATTTTCAATTACCAAGGCTATTGGCGCTTTATTCCTTTATATGACCAGCGGCTTTTCTGGCACATGATTACAGTTGTTCTAGGTGACTTCAAAAAATTATTGAGTCCGAATAAAAAGTCTTTTTTGATGCGCTTAATGGGCAAATCAACCAAGCAAACCAAAGCAGCTTGAAAAATTTTAATGTAAATCGATTTTATACTTAACTAATCTTAAGTAATGGGACCCCTTACATTTAAAAAATTTTAATTTCCATTAATGCTTAGTTTTAGGTGATACTTTTTTTGATTGTATTCATTTTTTCGCCCCATTATCTTAAGCCATGGTTGTCAGATTGATGTGTTTCATACTCCTTATTTTTTTAGGAAAACCGGCTAGCGCGCAAGTTTTTCCTTCTGATTCTTTGCTCATACGGGCTTTGGCCAGCGATGGTTTATTGCCGGGGTTGATCGATTCGGCAATAATTCATTCCCCCATCATCAAACGCATTGGCAGCAGCATTGGTCTAGCCGAAGAAAATGAAAAAATTGCCAAAAAAGCCATTTTTAGTGGTTTGAACTTCAACTCCACCTATGTATATGGGACTACGGGTAATTTTTCCAATTCGCAAAGTAATACCAGTACCGCAGCATCTTTCAATTTCAATACGGTACAAACCAGCTTTTACAACTTTGGCGTCAATTTCCAAATGCCGCTTACCAACATCATCAACCGCAAAAACCTGCTTAAAGTAAATGAATATCAGGTGAAGATTGCCCAAGCAGATAAAGAAAACGCGGAGTTGTACATCCGCCAGGAAACGACCAGAAATTACATGCTCTTTAAGTTGGCGCAAAAAAAGGTGATGCTCGGCAATCAAAATAAAACCAGTGCTTACATCAATTATAAGTTAGCGGAAAAGGAATTTTCCAAGGGCGACCTCACCATTGACGAGTATTCAAAAATACAAGATATCTACAACAAGGCTTCGCTAGAGTTTGAAGGTTATTTGAATGAATTTCAAAATCTTTACCTTCAGTTGGAAGCTTTTTCGGGTACAAAATTGTCCACCTTAATTGACGCATTTAAATGAGCCTTGTCCATCTCATTAAATTACTGCTGCGCAACTGGAAATCGTTGTTTTTTGTGCCGGTGCTGATGGCGGGTTCGATTTACTATTTAACCCGTAACGAAAAAAAGGAATTCTCCACCGAAACGGTCATTTTTACCGGTATTGCTTCGGGTTATTCGCTCAATGGGGCAAAAGTAGCCGACTTCTTCGCCACCAGCAACGCTTTTGACAACCTGCTAACGCTGATCAATTCCCGGGAAACCAAAGTGCAATTGGGCATCACCCTTTTGGCGCAGCACCTGCTGCTCAACAAACATGACCCTGCTGAATTGAGTTGGGGCGCTTATGATGAATTGCACAAATTGATATCCGATTCTTTGCGCAATAAATTGGTTAAAGTGGACCTACCGATGACAGTAGCCTCCATAAACGAATATTATGGGCGCGATGAGCAAAACGTTATTTTCCAAATCATCAATTCGGATCAAGAATTTTATTCCGTAAAAGCCCTCAACTCGATCGAAGTCCAACGCATCAATTTGAGCGATTTGATCAAGCTAAGCTACAAATGTAGCGATGCCGCCATTTGCCAGCATACACTTGACATGATGACCAAAATATTTGTCAATAAGCACCGCGAACTCAAGGAAAGCCAAACCACTTCGGTCATTGCCTATTTTGAAGAACAAGTCAAATTAGCCTACCAGAAACTCGATCGGGCAGAATTGAATTTCCTCGATTTCAATACCAGCAACGACATCATCAACTTTTATGAACAAACCAAGGCCGTAGCCATTGAAAGGGAAGACCTGTACACCCAAAACCACCTATTGGAAATGGATGAAAGAGCTCAGGAAAGCAGTCTGGGAAAAATCAACGACAACATCAAAGGACGGATCTACCAGACCCTGTATGGGGATGAGGTCATGAAGCAGCGCGAAAAATTATCCGCGGTGTACAACAAAATCGCCTTTGCCGAATTGCTGGGCAAAGACGCTCAGGTTAATCAAAAAAAAACCATTGACAGTCTGAAATTGGTGGCGATTGCCGTTGAAAGCGAGATAAAAGAGACTTTGGATCGATTGTATGTCAAAACCAATACTCCCAATGGGATTCCTACCAAAAACATCCTCGATGAGTGGGTCAAAACCACCATTGCTTACGAACAAAGCAAGGCGCGATTAACGGTAATGGACAAGCGGAAAAAAGAGTTTCAAGAAGAATACCGCAAAATTGCTCCGCTTGGGGCTATGTTGAAAAAAATTGAGCGCCAAATTTCGGTCACCGAACAAGAATATTTGGAATTATTGCATGGCCTCAACTTGGCACGTTTGATGCAACAAAACAACCAATTGACCTCGAAATTAAACATTGTAGATCCGCCTTTTTTACCCACCAAAGCCAATGCCTCCAAACGAAAAATTCTGGCGGTGGTGGGTTTTATAGCGGGATTTATGATTGTGATGTCCATAATTTTGATCCATTTTCTGATCAATCAAACACTCCAACAACCGGCGCGAGCGGTGAAGATCACTGGGGTAAAATTGCTGGGCGTGTATCCCCTACTCCACGAGCGGCAAGAATTTGTAGACAAAGCCAATTTACGCTTGACCCAACAGTTATTGGTTAAATTGGATCTGACTACCAAACCGGCCTTAGTCGGGGTTTACAGCATGCAAGCTGATGAAGGTAAAACAACGCTGATCGACATGTGGAAAAAACATTTTACTGAATTGGGGTACTTGGTGCAGGTCCATGATTGGAATTTGCACAATCCCTGGACGGGTATTCCACTTGCTGACATTGTGCTGGTAGAAATTCCGGCCATGGAAAAACTACTGTTCACCCCTGAGACTATTCCGAGCTTCCAGTTTACAATTTTAGTTTGTCGCGCAAATCGGGTTTGGACTACCCTCGACAAGGAATTTCTAGTGATGTTCAATAAAGTAACCAAGCTTACACCGGCGCTATTGCTCAATGGCGTAGAAGCTGATTTTGCGGAAGAATACATTGGCGAAGTACCCAAAAAACGCAATTTTATCCGCGCTACTGTAAAACGTGTTTTAAAGTTCCAATTCGGCAACCGCAAAATGATTAGTAGAATCCGCATCCGCAGAAAGAAGCAATAAGGAGCACCTATGGCCAGATCACCACGCAGATTACCGAGCATCATCGCACCAGCAGACCATTACTGGTGGCGGCAGCTCTGGCTTATTCCAGCGTTGTTGATGTCTTTGGTGTTTGGTAAGTTGATCGCGGGCAAGGGTTTTACGATTGCGGCCATGCTTTTTATTATGCCCCTAGCCATCGCTTTTGTCGTCATCGTGTTTCAAAGACCCAAATTCGGGTTCATTTTTTTTATTTTTTACTGTTTCGCAATCCCCGGATTGGGTCGACATATCTCCGGGCCACAGTTTGGACTGGGTCAAGATGGTCTACTGGTATTGATTGCTATCGCCCTGCTTTTTCACCGCAGCGGGCATTATGGGTTTCGGTACATCTCCAATGATTTGATGGGCCTGTCCTTGGCGTGGGCAGCAGTTACCATTTTGCAAATCGTAAATCCCGAAAGACCCAGCATCACGGGATGGTTTTATGAGATGCGCTCCGCTACGCTATATTGGGTATTTTCAATTCCCATTGCGTTTATGGTTTTGCGAAAAAAAACGGATATCGATCTGTTCATCTACATCGTCATTGGTCTTTCCTGGCTGGGTACATTGTATGGCCTTAAACAACAAATCTTGGGAACCGACGCTGCCGAAAATGCTTGGTTGGCAGCAGGTGCGCACAAAACACATATCCTGTTTGGCAAACTCCGGGTGTTTTCCTTTTATACCGAAGCCGGGCAATTTGGCGCTTCTCAAGCTGCCGTTGGGAGTATGTGTATGGTGCTTGCATTGGGGCCTTACAACATCATAAAGCGGTTGATTTATGGCACGGCAGGCATGTTTCTATTGTATGGCTACTTAATTTCGGGCACCCGCGGGGCGCTAGCTGCCGTTGCCGGAGCGGGTCTGACCTATTTAATGCTGAGTAAGCAGACAAAAATTCTCGTTCTTGGCATCATCATGGCCATTGGAGCCTATGGTTTTTTAAAATACACCACTATTGGCAACACCAATGCCCAAATTGTCAGGCTCCGCACTTCTTTAGATCCCAATGACCCTTCGTTGATGGTCCGTTTGAGCAACCAAAAAATACTACGCGACTATCTTAAAAACCGTCCTTTTGGCACGGGTGTCGGCACCATTGGACAATGGGGAACCAAATACAACAGCGATAAATTTATTTCTACCGTTGCTCCTGATAGCTTATATGTAAAAATATGGGCCATGTACGGCATTGTTGGTTTTTGGCTTTGGTTTGGCATCATGATGTACATAGCTGGTAAATCTGGTGCCATCATCTGGAATACCCGCGATGAAGGGATGCGCTACAAACTAATGGCTTTGAGTGCCGGCGCGAACGGTATTCTTATTTGCAGCTATGGCAACGAAGTACTCAATCAAATGCCTTCCTCGACGATTTTGTACATTAGCTGGGCGCTTATTTGGATGAGTACCCGCTGGGACATTGCTCCACTTCAGCCCATTGCCATTACCACACCCACGGATGAAGATGAAAATCCGTACCAATCCATTTACGCATGAACCAAGCACTTGTATCTTTAATTACCGTCAATTACAACACCCCAAAAGTAACGGCTGATCTTTTGCGTTCTCTCGCTTTACTCGATTATCCCAACTGGGAGATCATTGTAGTCGATAATGCTTCGCCACAATATTCATCGGCCTACCTCAAAAAAGAATTTCCCTTTATCACCCACGTCAGTACGCCGGTTAACTTAGGTTTTGCTGGCGGCAACAACGTGGGTTTGCAATATGCGCAAGGCGAATATGCTTTTTTCATCAACAATGACACCGAAGTTACCCCCACTTTGGTCAGTGTGCTGGTGCATTATCTCCAAACGCATCCAAAATGCGGCATAGTTTGTCCAAAAATCAAATACTACCATTCCCCCGATACCATTCAGTACGCGGGAGCGATTGGATTGCACCCCCTCACGAGTCGGAGCAGTGATATTGGGTATATGGCGAAAGACCTGGGGCAATTCAACGACACCCGCTCAACGGACTTGCCAAATGGTGCAGCGATGATGATGCCCATGGCATTGATCAAAAAAGTAGGCGTGATGAGTGAAATGTTTTTTCTATACTATGAAGAACTAGACTGGGCAGCACGTTTCAAACATTCGGGATATGAGACCCATTACGTGGGTACAGCAGAGATCTATCACAAAGAATCGGTGTCAACTGGAAAAAACTCGGCATTTAAAACCTTTTATCTTTACCGAAATCGCTTTTTGTACGTAAGAAGAAATTACAGCGGGCTTAAATGGCTTATTGCCAGCGCCTTTTTTGTTTGTGTTTCCACTACGGTGCATTTTTTCAAACACCTGGCCAAAGGCGAATTTGACCACGCTGCATCCATTTGGCGCGCTTTGGTTTGGAATTTGACCCATTCGGCATTCAAAGAGCCGAATCCCAACGCTTCTACCTTACACCATCAATTGGTAATTGAACAAACAGTCGCTTGACTATAAAATATACGGCTATGTTTAATACGATCGGCTTTGTCATTCAGGTAGCGATCTTGGTCTATCTCTGTATACAAGTAGCTTATTTGCTGTTTTTTTCATTGGCAGGAAAAATGGGGCCTAAAGTTATTTTTCCTACAGCCAAAGCGTTGAGGCGCATTCGGATATTCATTCCGGGGTACAAGGAAGATTCGGTAATCATCTCCACGGCTAAAAACACCATCACTCAAGATTATCCCAAAGAACTTTTTGAAGTAGTCATCATCGCCGACTCTTTTAGCGACGCTACGCTGGCCGCCTTGCACGCGCTGCCCATTCGCATCGTTGAAGTACATTTTGAAAAAAGCACCAAAGGCAAGGCTTTGCAAAAAGCAATTGAAGCCACCCAAAGCGATCCGGTAGATCTCCTGTTGATTCTTGATGCTGACAACCACATGGCACCCGGATTTTTACATGCGGTGAACAATGCTTTTGCCCAAGGTTACCGCGTAGTACAAGGGCATCGGACGGCAAAAGCATTTCAAACGCCTTTTGCTTTATTGGATGCTTGCACCGAAGAAATCAACAACCATATTTTCCGACGCGGACACAATGCCGTCGGTTTGCCATCAGCCTTGATCGGTAGCGGAATGGCATTTGAGTGGCCGTTATTTGTAAGTCTCCTGGAAAACATTGGCGATACCTCCGGTGAAGACAAAGAGATTGAGTTCCGTATTGTGCGTAAAAGGTTGAAAGTAGCTTTTTTAGATGGGGCTTATGTGTACGATGAAAAGGTAGCGCATCAAGCGGTATTCAGCAAACAACGCAGTCGCTGGTTGGCTACCCAAGTAGAGTTTTTTGAAAAATACTTTATCGAAGGCTGGTTTCAACTCTTTCGTGGCAATGTCGCTTTTTTCAATAAAGTATTTCAAACCTACCTGTTGCCAAGAGTTATGCTGGTGGCAGCTAACGGACTGTGGTTTTTATGGGCGCTGGTTTTTGCGCCATGGGGGCTTGTATACGCCATTGTACTGTTGCTAGCTTTGGCTTTTGCTTTATTCTTGGGGATTCCTGGCAAGTGGTACAATCGAGAATTGCTGCAAGCTTTTTTGCAGATACCGGGCGCTTTGTTCTCCATGCTGAAAGCCATGTTGCACATTGGTAAAGCCCGCAAAACATTTATCCATACGCCTCATGGTGAGGCCAACCAAATAGAACACTAAAACCATGCCTTGGAACTTGATTGCCCTACCGGCGCTGCTGTGTTTGCTGTGGGGAATTCGCAATGGCTTAAAAACCAAAAAAAAATCTGATGAGCTCCGTTTCCGACGTTGAAAATTACCTCATTATCGCTCAACAAGAATGGGCGCTCAACTTGGGCAGCAATGCCCGCAATTTGGCTGCCGAGATCAGCAAAAAACACCGGGTGATGTACGTCAACCCAGCAATGGATTTCAAGTCGATCTTGAAGCAGATTGGCACCAAACATGGTAAAGAACGTTTGAAAATGGCCTTGGGATTGGGTCAAAATACCATCCAAGCTGGAGATAACCTTTGGGTACATACCCCGTCCACTCTGAATACATCCATCAACTGGTTGCGTAATCGTAAAATTTACCAGCTATTGAACCGTCGCAATGCGCAGGGATTTTTTAAAAGCATCCGCCGTATTCTGGATCGCCTCGACTGGAACTTAGATCAGACTGTAGCCTTCAATGATAGCCAAATGTTCATGGGGCTATATACCAAAAAGTACTTGCAGCCCCTGCTGAGTTTTTATTACATCCGCGACAACCTGATCGAACACCCCTATTTCAAATACCACGGCACGCTGATCGAACCGCAAACGGTGGCCGCTATGGACGCAGTTTTTGCCAATTCAGCTTATTTAGCAGATTACGGCCGACAGTTCAATCCGCAGAGCTTGGACATTGGTCAGGGATGTGAACTCGACATGTATGATGCCAACAAAAAGCATCCGCTGCCTGCAGATTTAGCTGCTATTCCTTTTCCTCGCTTGGGTTACATCGGTTTTTTAACCGGAGAACGCTTAGACATTCAACTTTTGGAAAAATTGGCAGACCTAAAGCCGGATTGGTCGTGGGTGCTCATTGGTCCGGAAGAGATCCGGTTTCAACAAAGTGAACTACACAGCAAGTCCAATGTGTATTTTTTGGGGGCTCGTAAACCAGAATCCCTGCCCAGTTACATTCAGCATTTGGAAGTGTGCATGAATCCACAATCGGTCAATGCACTTACGGTAGGGAATTATCCGCGTAAAATCGACGAATACCTAGCCATGGGCAAACCAACCGTAGCAACGGATACACCGGCGATGCAGATGTTTTTGCCACATGTACACTTGGCGCTGGGCGTAGATGCCTACGTGCAAGCCATCGAAAAAGCCCTACAACCCGTAACGGCAGTGGAACGACAAGCGGGTATTGACTGCGCCAAAGGACATACTTGGGAAGCTTGTGTAGAAAAAATCTACGCGGTGCAGGAGGAGTTATTAAAAAAAAAGTAGCTGGTGTCAAGGCCTGATCAATAGAGCCCCAAAATGAAGGAAAGCAAAAAAACGCTGTTTATCGAAGCCCAACGTTTGTTTCGCAAACAAAAACACGGGATGGACGTGGTGGCGCTGGAATTACTCACCCGTTTGCGCACTAGCGGTTCCGATTTTAGTTTCGAGGTGCTCATTAAATCCGATGAAGACGGGTGTTTACAGTCCAGCGAACAACTGACGGTCACTACCCTACCCTCGGCGTTTTACCCTTGGTGGGAACAATGGATCTTACCGCGTTTTATCGCCAATAAGCCCCATCAATGGTTGCATTGTACTGGAAATACTGCGCCCATTTGGGGCAAAAACCCGCTGGTAGTAACGATCCACGATTTGATTTTTTTGGAAGAAAATTATTTATTCAAAAAAGACGGAGGCAGTCTGTATCAACGATTTGGCAATGTGTACCGGAGTTTGATCGTACCTACGGTGGCGCGGCGGGCTAAACAGGTGATCACGGTTTCGGAATTTCAACGTCAATTGATCATCAAAAAGTTGCGACTAGCTCCTTCTAAAGTATCGGTGGTGTACAATGGCGCTGATGAGCGTTTTTTTAAACCAGCTACCGTTTCAGAAATTGAAACCGTAGGAAAAAAATATGGCATTGAAGGATTTCCCTATATTTTCTTTATTGCCAATACCGAACCACGTAAAAATACCGATGGCGTCATCAACGCGTTTCATCAATTTTGTCAGCAATATCCGCAACATCAACACCGCTTGGTCATCAAAGGCTTGACGGTCGAGCAACTGCAAAAAAAGATCCAGGTTTGTGGCGCCAGTGATTCAGCGAGCCGGATTCACCGCGTTGGCTACATTGATTATGCGGATTTACCGTTGATTTACCAAGGAGCAGAAGCGCTTTGGTTCCCATCCTTTTTGGAAGGTTTTGGCTTGCCGATAGTGGAAGCAATGGCGGGTGGTACTCCGGTAATTACTTCAGATGCCAGCGTAATGCCGGAAATAGCTGGTGATGCAGCGCTTTACATCAATCCTTACCAGCCAGCGATGCTGGTAGCTCAAACCATCGCTTTGTTGGAAGATAAAACCTTGCGCCAATCGCTGGTAGAGAAAGGAAAACAAAGGGCACTGCAATTTACTTGGGGTAGCTCGGTTCAGGCGCTTTTGCAGACGTATGAGTTAATGATGCAGGATGAATAAGCTTCAAAAAAACTCATTTTTGCATAATTATTTGATGCTTTCCCAAATCTCGGTTTCAAAATTGTATTTTTTAATTATCCGGGCTGGATTACCTACGGCTACACTGTAAGGCGGAATGTCTTTAGTCACCACGGAGCCTCCTGCTACCACGCTGTGTTTTCCGATGGTTACTCCGGCGGTGATCACGGCATTTGCCCCGATCCAACAATCGTTTTCTACGGTGATCAATGCAGTGGTAACCGGTTGTAGGTAAATGGGAGTGATAACATCGGTATACCCATGGTTCAATCCGCTCAGCACGATGTTTTGTGCTAAAATCACATTATCGCCAATATGCACCGGACCAATGACCACATTACCGATGCCGATGCGGGAATTGTTGCCGATGTGTACCGCACCTACGCCATTGTTCACAGTAGCAAAATCCTCGACAGTACTAAAATTCCCAATTTCAAAAGGCTGAAACGGCAAAACATCCATGCGGGTACGCCTGCAAATGGTAACGCCTTTGCCCCGTTTATGAAAAAAAGGATTGACCCACCATTGCACCCAGCGCCGCGGTCGGGCTTGATGGGTAGGAATTAACGACCAATGCACCAGTTTTTTTAGGGTGGGATTATTTTTTATCGTTTGAACAATCGACATGGCATTATTTTTTGATTAGGTACTTTTTCAAACGCATGGTCATGGCGCTGGTCAATCCTCCGTCCAATTGAATCCGGCGGTCGCTGGTCCAAACGCGGGCATCGGTGCCAGGAATAGAGCGAATTTTTCCACCTGCTTCCATCAGTCGTAACGCCATCATACCATCTTCGGTAGCGTTTTGCTCGATTACCCCGGCTGCTCCCCGAAAAGTTCGTTGCGTTTCAATGTCATACCCATTGAGGTCAATGCCTTTCTGGCGAACGAAGCCGCAATTAAAGCCCAATACATTTAAAAAGGGTTGAGTTTGTTCTTTACGTTTTTTGATTACCGCGCTCATCATTTCATAGATTGCATATTGCCAACGCGGTGTAGCAGACCCTGGAAGAAAAGCATAACTTCCGTGTACGCAATAAACAGGTTCCTGTTCTCCATCTATCATAGTCTGTGTCATGGCAGTAATCCAACCCGGCGGATAAAGCGTATCGCTATCGCCAGTCAAAATGTACTTTCCCCGCGCATGGTGGAGGCCGCAGGTACGCGCATGGCCAACTCCTTGTTTGGTTTCCAACAATGTTTTCACTCCAAGATTGGCAAGTAAGTTAGAAGTTCCATCCGTAGAATTGTTATCGACTACAATAAATTCGGTAGGCAATTGGGTATTGGAGTTGGCCAAAGACCACAAGGTGTGCAAGAACCCTTCTTCTTCATTCCAAGCTGGGATTACCACACTTACAATCGGATCAGGATGTGCTAAGCGTTGCAGTTTTTGCTTTAATTCAAATACTTGATCCGGCGTATACTCAACTATTCGCAGCGGTTTATTTAAAATATTTTTCACCCAATGAGGCAAGATAAAATCGCTCATGAAATTCGATTATTTTTTGACGTAAACACTTACAAGTTAAACCGCATAAAGGAAGAATGTTTGGATTTTCGGTTTTTGGTAATATCGGGCAGTTTTTTAGTAAAAAAACTACAGTAACAGCTGATTTACAACTTTTAAGGCTAAAGTAAAAAGTTGTTTCTCCGTGTTTTCTAGTCCAAAAAAAGCGGGTTTATCACCGAAAAAAGGAGTTTTATAACCATTTTCCGAAAATCCCAATAACTCTAGTTCAAACACCCTAAATTGAGTAAAATTCTTAGCTAGCAATGAAAAAAAACAGTTACAGCATTCCGCTTTGGAAACGGTCATTTGATATTATCGGCTCGTCAATTTTGATTTTGATGCTTTCACCTTTGTTTATCATAGTAGCCATTTTGATCAAATTGGAATCCAAAGGTCCTATCTTCTATGCCTCCAAAAGAGCAGGCCAAGGTTATAAGGTTTTTGATTTCTATAAATTTCGCTCTATGCGCGCTGGATCGGACAAAGCAGTTAAAAAATTGATGGAAAACAACCAGTACGCTGACAACCTGCCGCAAATTTCTGAAGAATTCAAAGAACATTTGCTGGCAAAAACTTCATCTCAGTTGGTTAGCGATGATTCTTTCGTCAAAGAAAGCGAATATTTATTGAGCAAAAAGGAAAAGGACAAAGGCTTGTTTTTCAAAATGAAAGACGATCCACGTATTACCCGAGTAGGTAAATTTATACGATCTTCTAGTATTGATGAACTTCCGCAACTTTTCAACGTTTTGAAAGGAGATATGTCGCTGGTGGGCAATCGCCCTCTCCCTCTTTACGAAGCTCAAAAATTAACCGCTGATACTTACGCCATGCGCTTCCTTGCACCAGCCGGAATCACTGGCTTATGGCAAGTAGAAGGTCGCGGAAAAGCCGACCTTTCGGAGGAAGACCGTAAAATGCTGGATGTGGAATATGCCATGAATTATAATTTCTGGATGGACATTAAAATTCTTATCAAAACTCCGTTGGCTGCAATACAAAAAGTTAATGTTTAAATGTTTATTATTGTACTGGCATAGTGCCAATTTTGACAGAAATCTACCTAAGAATGAAACCAACGCTGTTAATTGTTGACGATAACGAGATGATGCGCACATTTCTGAGTTTTTACCTCGGAGATTTTTTTGAAGCTCATGAGTTCAATAGCGCTGAAGATGCTCGAGATTGGCTGGGGGATGGTAATAAACCAGATCTAATCTTAGCTGACTTACATATGCCCGGACTTTCGGGTCTTGATTTTCTGAGTTTGCTGAAAAGCAGACCAGCCTGGAACCCCATCCCGGTAATCATGGTATCTGGTGAAGAAAATACCGACGAAAAGATTAAATGCCTGGAGGCAGGTGCTGCTGACTATATTGTTAAGCCTTTCAATCCCAAAGAATTAGAATTGCGCATCAATAAGTTATTGAATTTAAAGATTTCGCAATAAAGATATTCTGGCTATTCAACTTTTATTTGACTTTGCCGAAAAGGCAAAGGAACGTTTGACAAACTAACCCCTGTCAAGCGTTTTTTTACTTAAAAGGGCTGTATTGCCCCAATTTATCGGGCTACCTTTACTCGAAAATAAGCTTTCTTCAAGAAAAAAATCTCTATTTTTGAACTCATTCACTACCATTGAATCAACTCTTTTGCTATTCTTGTCTAGACAAAAATCAAAAAATTATGAAGGACACCTGTATTAAAATCCTATTCATGAGCGTACTAGGGCTAGCCCCTTTTGCAGCCCAAGCCCAGCTTGACCTGCGCTTGAACTACGTACTAGAGAAATTACCCAATGGACTTACTGTCATTTTACATGAAGACCATACCACCCCAACAGTTGCGGTAGATGTTTGGTACCATGTTGGATCTTCTTTTGAAAAACCTGGCCGTACCGGTTTTGCCCACCTTTTCGAACACATCATGTTTGAAGGTTCTGGACACGTAAAGGAAGGAGATTTCGATAATTTACTAGAAGGCGTCGGTGGCTCCAACAACGGTAGTACCAACACCGACCGTACCAATTATTACGAAACACTGCCCTCCAATGCTTTGGATATTGCCTTGTTCTTAGAATCGGATCGGATGGGCTATTTGCTGAGCGATATGTCGCCCGCCAAAGTAGATGGTCAGCGGGATGTGGTAAAAAACGAACGCCGACAAAGCTATGAAAATCGTCCCTACGGTTTGGCTTTTGAAAACATCGTGCGCGCGTTTTACCCAGAAAATCATCCTTATCACTGGGAGGTCATTGGCTCGATGGATGATTTGAGCGCCGCTTCTTTTGAAGACGTAACCGATTTTTTTAAAAAGTTCTATGTCCCCAACAATGCCGTTTTAACCATTGCCGGTGATATCGATCCCAAAGCCGTGATGGAAAGGGTGAAATATTGGTTCAATGAAATACCAGCGGGCGCAACCGTTAATCGCCCCAATGCTCCGAATTTCAGCATTACTGAAACCAAATATTTGACCTTGGAGGACAATGTCCAGATACCCCGATTGTACCTGACCTACAAATCGCCCATGATGCTCAGTCCGGGCGATGCCGAAATGGACATTATTGCCAACGTATTGGCTGGTGGAAAAACTTCCCGGTTGTACCAAAAATTGGTGTACGAACTTGGCATTGCCCAAGATGTAGCTGCTTACCAAAATTCCATGGCCCTGAACTCTACTTTCATGATTACTGCCACTGCGCGCCCGGGACACTCGCTACCAGAATTACTCAAAGTCATTGACAGCGAATTGCAAAAACTGTTAAAAGAAGGCCCAAGCAAACGTGAAATTGAACGCGTGATCAATCAAAATGAAGCACGAATACTGCGCGAAGCCCAATCCATAGAATCAAAAGCGGAATCGCTGAATACGTATTATTACTATACCGGCAACCCAGATTACCTGAATGAAGACCTGGCTAGGTACCGCGCAGTAGAAGCCAAAGACATCCAAGCCATGATTCAGAAATACCTGCAACCTAATCAGCGTTTGTTGCTGAGCATTGTCCCTAAATCCAAAACCGACCTTGCTGTCGTTAAACCTTAATCAGATGAGACTCAATATCCTTCTTCTATACATCCTGTTTTTGAGTAGCAACCTAATGGCGCAAAATGCTGATCGCAGCAAATACCCACAACCTGGCCCCCCAAGTTCTTTAAAGTTGCCGATGGTACAATCTTTTAAATTGGCCAATGGCTTACCGGTTTATTTGGTGCAACAATCCAACCTTCCCATGATCCAGGTCAACTTGGTTTTCAATGCGGGCGCAGTGTATAGCCCCGCTAATTTGCAAGGCTTGGCTGGATTTACCGCCGACTTGATGGACGAAGGTGCTGGCACGCGTGATGCCTTGCAACTTTCCGAAGAAGTCAATTTTCTAGGAATCAACCTAAATGTTGTCGCTGGTTTGGAGCAGTTGACCTTTCGATTATCAACGCCGAGTAGTAAGTTAAAAACCAGTTTAGGTTTGCTGTCCGATATCCTGCTCCGCCCCCGTTTTGATCCCAAGGAAATTGAACGCAAACGCACCGAGTATTTGGTTCGTTTGGCACAAAACCATGATGAAAGTCGGGTAGTAGCCAATGTGGGGTTAGTCGAAGCCATCTACGGCAAAGGACATCCCTACGCGCGCTCAAATTTCCAGGTAGAATCTAGTCTGCGCGCTTTTAAAGCTACTGACTTACAAGCTTTTTACCGCGAGTTCATCACCCCGGCCAATGGTTACCTGATCATTGTGGGCGACTGGACAAAAACAGGTGCCGAGCTAGAACTCAATCAACTCTTCAAAACTTGGACGGGTGGCACGCCAAAAACTGTCAAAATTGCCGAGCCTACACGTGCTCCTGGACTTAACATAGTACTGGTCGATAAACCCGGTGCCGCGCAGACAGAATTGCGTTTTGGGCAATTGAGCGTAAGTCGTTCT
>JBBRGN010000037.1:0-23156 GCA_038240665.1 Chitinophagales bacterium
CGGTTTATTGGGCGATAATAGAAGAAAGCGCTTACAAAAAGTCCAATCAAAAAAAATGATAAAAAAAGTGCTTTCCCGTGGTGGGAAGCATTTTTTTTTGTGTCATAAGAAAAGTAGCACATAAAAAAGGGCTTTTTCCGGGTAGGTTAAGATGTTATGTGTACTACTTTATCTAGAAACTTTTTTTGATTTTTTAAAATTGACTGTCATGAGCAATGAGGCAAAGCGTTCTTTTATCGATCTGTTTCCTTTTTTTGTAGGACTAAATGAAGAAGAAAAACAGCAATTAGCCGATTACATGGAATTGAAGGAAAAACCCAAATACAGTTATATCTTCAAACCTGGCGATGTATCTGATACGGTCTTTTTTTTGGTGTCGGGCGTCGTGAAAACGGGTACATATTCACATAGTGATGGAAAAGAAGTGATCAAAGCATTGGTTCATCCCCTGGCTATTTTTGGCGAATTGGGATTGGTAGGCGAAACCCACCGACATGAATTTGCACAAACCCTTAAGGACAATGTGATTTTATACGCCATTAGCGTAGAACATTTCAAAAAAATCATGCGCACCAATTTCGAGTTGTGCAACCGCCTCTTAGCTTATTTTGGCAAGCGCTTAGCCAATTCCGAAAATAAACTTGAATCCCTAATCTTTAAAGATGCGCGTACCCGTATTGTAGAGTTTATTCGCGAAACGGTTAATACCCGCGGACAACGGGTAGGCTATGAAATGTTGTTGCGTCACTCGCTTACACATCAAGATATTGCCAACATCACTTGTACCTCACGTCAAACGGTTACTTTGGTACTCAACGACCTGCGGAAATCAGACTTGATTTATTTTAATCGGGGTAAGATATTGGTACGCGACATGGCTAAATTGGCTTAAAAAATTAATACTCCGGAATGTCCATCATAATGCGCCATTCTTTGGGGTAATAATTATTGACGCGACCTTTTATTGCTTTTACCCAACCCAAGTGTATTTCCTCGTATTGAACCAAATTCCATCCCAAGGTGAAATCTGCGCTAGCCAAAGGTTCTTTTTTTAAGAATTGGAGGGCAGTTTTTTCATCCACCGCTATGGCTGGGATATTTGCTGAAATAGCGGTACTAAGAGCCAAATTGGGAGCGGGAATAAAATCCTGATTTTTCAATTCGCCCATATTCAGAATAGGATCCCAATGTCGCAATACGCTGGCAACTTGCTGGATGGTACCTTCGGCTGCGCCCGGTAAAGCAGTGATGACGCCATTGGGATTTTCAAAAAAAAAGTAATCGTCTGGTTGATGCAACCATTCTCTGGCGGCGGCGGTATTTTTGCGTGCGGCCGGTTTCCAATAAACCGAAGGACTAAGTTTAGGTTTATCCACTTTTCCTGCTGGTTTACGCAATACCGCTAAGAAAAACCCTTCCCCGTTTACCTGGTGTGGGTAACAACGAAAGCCTTTGGAACTGGCGCTCACGCCCCAAGCTGGCGGTAAATCCAGCGCTAGTACTTCAAAATCCAGATTATCTTCCATCCACTGCACATTCTCTTCATTCTCCTGTTCATTGTAAGTACAAGTACAATAGATGAAAACCCCGCCAGGCTTGAGCAAAGGGGCAATGTCGGCAATGATCCGTTTTTGTCGGGCGGCACAATGGCCTACATGTTCTAGCGACCACTCTTTGCTGGCGCGCGCATCTTTGCGGAAAAGGCCTTCACCACTACAAGGAGCATCCAACAACACAACGTCAAACAGGCTATTCAGACCAGCATAAGCGCGGGCATCAAGATGGGTAGAAATGACATTGGGGCGACCCCATTTTACTAGATTTTGGTACAATACCTGGTAGCGGGTTTTGATGACCTCATTGGCAAGGAGCAGACTTTCAGCATTGAGTAAACTTGCCAATAAGGTGCTTTTACCTCCTGGAGCAGCGGCTAGATCAAGCACGGCTAAAGGAAGTTCTAGGTTAACCGTTTGACGAACGGCGGCTTCCACCAACATCGAAGAAGCTTCCTGCACATAATAAGCGCCACCATGAAATCGCGGATCTAGCGTAAAAGAAGGTCGAGTAGGCAGGTAAACACCCGTAGAACACCACGGGACTTTTGGGAACGCAGTTGGTAGTGAGGGAACTTTTGCTGCGTTGTAGCGGATGCTTACCGGCGGCGTACCGGACAATGCTTCAAAAAATGCCGCCGCATCTTCCTTACCCAGTTGGGTTTGCATTTGAGCGATAAAAGATTCCGGTAAGCTAGCGAGCATGGATAAGGTAGTAAAATGAGCAGAAAGCAGAACAGCTTTCAAAAAGCTGTTCTGCTTTCTAGAAGGCTATTCGTTTAACGCCCAATTATACTCATTATAAGTGATTTTAGCGTCGGGCTTAAGCTTTACGCTGGCATATTTATTGAGAAAATCGGGAAGTTTGCCAAAATCTACCGCGTACCATTCAAAAATTTTGGAAACACTGGCTTTATCGGCTCCGATTTGATTGAAATCCTTATTGGCCAAAAACTTTTTGGCTTGCTGATCCAAATTGGCTTCCAGGTTGGTGGCTGTCCAAGCTTTATTGAGGATTGTTGGACAAGATTTAGCTGCGCAATTGACCGCAAAATGGATCCGTGCATCCTTATATTGGGGGCGCAGGATGTCATTTTCAATGTTGTTGAGGGAATAAACTTTATCACCGATGTGAATCCATTTGTCATCCCAAGGTTTGCCATTGCTGATTTTGGTAATGCTGGCAATCGGGTAATTGTCGAGTATCAACTTGATGGTAAAGGCGTTGTAGGCATTAATCCAATAAGCCATCGCCTCTGGCTTGCTCCAGGAAGCCTGCGGGGCATTATCGCTCAGGGTTTTGAGGTAGGCTTCGAATTTGACTTGGTCGCTTTTTAAACCTTTGTAGCTTACCTTACCTGTATTGGATACATGTTTTTTCAACAAGGCATCCCAGGCATCGTGAGAAGGTGGAAGGGCAGCATGACTTACCGATTGCATCAATAGGCAACCTAACATTAGGGAGAAAAAAATTTTGTTGGACATAGTGTGATGATTTACCCAAGTAACTGTATAGACCGCTGAGTTGTTGTGTTTAAAGTGCTTAAGTGTTGGCGCTACGACGGTTTCGGCGGTGTTATTTGACTTGATTTTTTTGCAAGTTGAGTACCACCAGCAGCATGACTACAAATAAGGACAGGGTGAAACCCAAACCCATCCGCAACCCAAATTGATCCGCTAGGAATCCAATTACCGGAGGACCCACAAAAAAACCGGCATAACCAATGGAAGTGGCCATTGCAATGCCCACGCTGGGCGCTACTCCTGCCGTGTTGCCAGCAGTGGAGTAAATGATGGGTACTATATTGGCCAGCCCCAGCCCAACTAAAAAAAATCCGAGTAAGGTCGTTTCAGCGGTTACAAAAACCAAAGCAATTGTCAAGCCTACAATGGAGAGGAGACTGCTGTAAAACATGACCTGGAATTTTCCCAGTCTGGCGGTAAAAAAATCGCCAAAAATACGCCCCGTGGTCATCGCAGTGCCAAATGCGCCAAAAGCCAAAGCGCTATAAAATTCATTTTTTCCGACCACTTTATTCATGAAAATTGCCGACCAATCGGCCATTGAACCTTCACCCATCATTGTACATAAAGCAATGATACCCAAGGGTAAAATAGCTTTGGTTGGGAGCATAAATCCACTTTTTTTCGTTGCTGTTTCAGCAATGACGGGAACATCTTGAACCAAATTGCTGGTTGCCCAAATACAGGCCACTAAACCGATCGCCGCGATTACTGCCAAATGCGATAACAAACTCCACTGAAATTGAGCAAATAAACCACCAGATCCAGCTCCTAAAGCCATCCCAATGCTGAAAATGGCATGAAAAGAAGACATGATGGGTTTGTTGTAACCCCGTTCAATAAAAACGGCCTGCCCATTCATAGCCACATCCAAAGCGCCTGCACACATCCCCAGAACAAAAAAGAAGCCACTTGCTATTACATTGTTTTGGGATAAAGCCAGCATAGGTACGGTACAGCAGTATGCCAATGCCGCCATCCGAGTTATTTGTGCACTGCCATACTTTGTCGTTAGCCAACCCGAAACGGGCATGGCCAGCAAAGCGCCAGCAGCTGAAGCCAGCAAAAGATACCCGAGAAAAGCATTGGAAACGTTGAAATAACGCTGCAACTCAGGCAATCGCGCTGCCCAATTGGCGTACAAAAAACCATTGACAAAAAAGATGGTGGAAACGGAGATCCTATTGATTTTCATAACACTAAGCGGATTTGGCCGCAAAAATAGCCTGAAAATGTAAGATTTTTTCTGCTGAAGTAATAATGAAGCATCACCCAAATATTATTACCGAATCATTCCTTATCTTTACTACAAGTGCATTTTGTGCTGCTGTTCTTACAACTTAATGCTTAACTACATCGAATGAAGCCATTTTCTACCCTTACCCTTTTTACCACATTATCCCTCTGTTTAGGAATCTCTTTCGCCCATGGTCAAAACGACCAGAAAGCTGCCATGATCAAACGTGCCGCTGAATTGGAACTGCCGACTACCTTTGCCGGACCTCCAGGAGAAGTCCTCTCACACTATACTTCAGGATATGCAAAAATCATGTGTTCCGCAGTTTTTATTACCGGATTGCAACCCGATTTTGCCGCAGAAAACGTAGGGTACTTTACCAGTCCCTATGCCGAACGGGCCAAAGTAGGCAAACCAGTGATTGATTTCGCCAAAAAAACAGTGTCCATCACCTTGCCCAACGGTCTTACGCGTACCGCCATTCTTACCAACGGACAGGGTTGTATTACGCTCCCGGCAGGCGTCAATGATTTGTATTTCAAACCCATGCTAGTACCGCATAACTTACCAGATGCCAACAAAACACCCTGGCCAATGGGCGATGTATTGAGTACCGCCCCCATGCCAAAAGGAGTTGATATGGCTAAAGTAGAGGAAGCCCTCAATGCGGCATTTGAACCAGCAGAAGGGCTTACCGCCGCTTTTGTGGTAACTTATAAAGGCCGCATCATTGGCGAGCGATATGGTGCCGGAATTACCAAAGATACCCCCTTGGAAAGCTGGTCGATGGGCAAGAGTTTGTCAGCCACTATATTAGGTATCCTGATGAAAAAAGGGCTTTACAAACTGGATCAACCTGCCCCGATTCCACAATGGCAAGGCAAAGGCGATCTGCGGGCAAAAATTAAAATCAAGGACATCCTACACATGTCGAGTGGACTGCGTTGTCGTGCGCCACAAGATCCTGATTATGACCCATCCAAAGGCTATCCTGATCACTTGTACCTATATACCGGCGGGATTAACTCCTTTGAATGGGCGGCCAGCTTGCCGCAACAGTGGGAACCCAACACCGTAGGGCGTTACCGCAATTGTGATCCGGTACTGACCAACTACATGAATCGACTAGGTATTGAAAAACTTGGCGAGGTGTATCATACATTCCCACAACGCGCTTTGTTTGACAAAATTGGCGTGCGCACCATGGTGATGGAAACCGACCCTTATGGCAATTTTTTGACCCAAGGATATGAATTTGCCTCGGGTAGAGACTGGGCACGTTTGGGCAACTTGTACCTTCAAGATGGCGTATGGAACGGCGAAAGGATTTTGCCTAAAGGGTATGCCAAATTTGTAAGCACGCTGGCTCCGGCTTGGGTTGCGGATGGCAGACCCATCTACGGCGGTCTTTTCTGGGTCAACGGCGATGGCGCACGTCCAATTCCCAAAGATGCTTACATGATGCTTGGTGCAGGCGGACAGTCAACGACCATTATCCCTTCTCATGACTTGGTGATCGTACGTTTGGGACATTACAAAGGCATGAACGTAGGCGAAAAAGCCTTGAACAATGCTTATCGATTGTTGATGGAAGCGGTGCCGGCTAAGTAAAATAGCATGTCTGAAAGGTATGTTTCACTGGGCAATCAACAGCTATACTGTCGATTTTATGTGGAACCGTTCAATCCCGGTCAACCTACGATCGTGTTGTTGCACGAAGCACTGGGATCGGTTGCACAATGGCGGGATTTTCCAATGCGGGTAGCTGAAAAAACCGGACTGCATGTCATGGCCTTCGACCGCTTGGGACATGGACAATCAAGCGGGGCAATAAAAAAACGAGGATTGGATTACCTGCACATTGAAGCCTGGGAGGTGTTGCCTGTCCTTTTTCAGCAATTGGAAATACCTTATCCCATATTATATGGACACAGCGATGGCGGTACCATAGCCTTGTTGTATGCTGTACGGTTCCCTACACAAGCCTTGATCACCGAGGGTGCTCATGTATTTGTAGAAGAAATCACTTTGCAAGGGGTAAGGGACGCTAGCATGCGTAAAGATTTTTTGATTGAAAAATTGACCCGTTTTCATGCTGAAAAAACCGGTAATTTGTTTATTGCTTGGGCCGATACTTGGCTTGATCCGGTTTTTAAAAACTGGAACATCGAAGGCTTGTTGCCCGATATTTCCTGTCCTGCTTTAATTCTGCAAGGAGAAAATGACGAATACGGTACCCGCGCACAAGTCGATCGAATTGTGGCGGGTATCGGCAAAAAAACGCAGGGTTTATTGATTCCGGAATGTGGACATGCTCCACATAAAGAGATTCAAGATAGCGTTATCAAAGAAATACACGCTTTTTTGCATCAACTCCAGTCCGAGCAATGATTTTTTTTTGAAAAGTCAATTAAAATTCTAACCTTCAAGGTATTATAAGAGACTTGGAGTGTTCTACGAAGAGGCATTCCGAAAATTTTAATCTCTGCCAAACCTATGTCAAACGTACTAAGCTACATCAGTGGAACCAGCACGAAGCCTTTGCTGGGAATTACCATCGGCGATATGCTGGATCAAACAGCCGCTCGTTTTCCAGAGCACGACGCATTGATTGTACATCATCAAGACATTCGGCTTACTTATCGTCAATTCAATGAATTGGTCAACACCTGCGCCAAAGCTTTTTTGGCCTTAGGCATTCAAAAAGGAGATCGCGTAGGAATGTGGTCGCCCAATCGCTATGAATGGACAGTGACGCAGTTTGCCACCGCCAAAATTGGTGCCATACTGGTAAACATCAACCCCAGTTACCGCCTGCACGAGCTAGAATACGCCCTCAATCAATCGGATTGTACAGCTTTAGTTACCGCAGATCAGTTCAAAACAACTCAGTTTTCGGGGATGCTTTTTGAATTGCTTCCTGAACTTTTGACTTGTGAAAAAGGGCAATTGCGTGCCGCAAAGGCACCACAACTGCGTACCATCATCAACCTAGCCGGAGATGAAAAACCGGGAATGTGGAGTTGGAACGCTTTTTTACAAGAAGCCTCATTTAGCTCACCAGAAGCTTTGAGCCAACGGCAGCAAAACTTGGCATTTGATGAAGCCATCAACATCCAATACACCAGCGGAACCACCGGGTTTCCCAAAGGTGCTACCTTAAGTCATCACAATATCCTCAACAATGGTTATTTCGTGGCCGAGTTGATGAACTTTACCGAAAAAGACCGATTGGTCATCCCGGTGCCTTTGTACCATTGTTTTGGCATGGTGATGGGGAATTTGGGGTGCGTAACCCACGGAGCAACGATGATTTACGCTAGTGAAGGCTTTGACCCGGCCGCTACCCTGGCAGCAGTAGAACGCGAAAAAGCGACTGGACTCTTTGGCGTACCCACCATGTTTATTGCCGAATTAGACCTCCCTAATTTTGCCAACTACGACCTTACCAGTCTGCGTACCGGGATCATGGCAGGTTCACCTTGTCCGATTGAGGTGATGAAAAAAGTTCAAAGCATCATGCACATTCCAGAAATGGAAATCGCTTACGGAATGACCGAAACGAGTCCGGTGAGCACGCAAACCCGAGTGGGGACGCCCTTGGATAAACAAGTCAGTACCGTAGGACAGATCCATCCGCATCTGGAAGTAAAAATCGTCGATCCTGAAACGGGGCTTACCGTTCCGCGCGGGGATACGGGCGAGCTGTGTACCCGTGGCTACAGCGTGATGCTAGGCTATTGGAACAACGAAGTATCTACCAATAAGGCCATCGATAAAGCCCGATGGATGCATACCGAAGATTTGGCCACCATGGATGAAGAAGGCTATGTCAAAATCGTGGGGCGCATCAAAGACATGATCATTCGCGGTGGAGAAAACATTTACCCGCGTGAGATTGAAGAGTTTTTGTACACCCACCCACAAATCAGCGATGTACAAGTCATCGGCGTACCCGATATCAAATATGGAGAAGCCGTAATGGCTTGGATCCGTTTAAAAGATGGCGAAACCATGAGCGATGAAGACGTTAAGCAATTCTGCACTGGTCAAATTGCACACTTTAAAATCCCGCAGTACGTTCGTTTTTCAGAAAGCTTTCCAATGACGGTAACGGGAAAAATACGCAAAGTAGAAATGCGCGAAGTCAGTATTGAAGAGCTGGGTTTGGGAGCAGCGGCAAGTGTTAAAATGGCTTAAAAATAGATTTTTAATCCATTCCATCACTCGAATGCAATTCAAGCACGGAACCTCAAAAAAACCTAATTTTGTAGAAAAGAAAGGGAATATTATGGCGATTCAAATCCAAAAACGATTGTTTTCAGTAGACGAATACCAAAAAATGGCGGAAGTGGGTATTCTACCGGAGCGCGGCATTGAATTGATTAACGGCGAAATATTTGAGCTGAGTCCAATTGGTAGCAAATACGCAAAAGTTGTCAATAAGCTGACAAAATTATTAGCATTACTTGTAGGTGACAATACCATCATGAATATTCAAAATCCCATCATTGCTGGCGATTTTTCAGAACCAGAACCGGATGTTGCCCTTTTAAAATACCGCACCGATTTTTATGAGAAAGAACTACCGCACGGGGCTGATGTGCTGTTGATCATCGAGGTAGCAGAAACCTCCTTTGGTTACGATAGCAAGATCAAACTCCCGCTTTATGCTGCCAGCGGAATCCCCGAACTCTGGCTAGTTGATTTAGAAAAAAAGAAATTCACCAATATTGGGAGCCCCAAGCGGGTAGTTATCAATACAGTCAAGTAGCCCAAATGCAGGATGAACTCAAGGCGAAATATGTTGACTTGGCACTAAAAGTCGACGCGATATTGGGGTGATTTTTCACAGCTTAACCTCTAAAAATGCCCAAAAAGTCAATTCTACTCATCTTTGGTGTAAGTTGGTTTTCCTTGTTCCTTGCTGCCCAGAATACCAGCGATTTGGGGCGAACGGAACCTTTTTTAGTAGGATTCAAGGGGACTATTTACAACCTTCCCAGCTCACCTGGCCTCGGAGTTGATCCCCAAAAAATGCGCTATACTCCCGAGATAGAGATGTCTACCCCGATCGGCTACGTCTACACCCAAAGTCTTTTTATTACCGAGCGTTACCTTACCGTAAACTTTCCCGGCGTGCCCAAAGGCAAAACAACTTTTGCCATTGTGTATACCGCAAGATTTGAAGTAAAAAGTGCAGGTGTATTTGAGTTTTTGCTGCAATCAGACGATGGTTCCCGACTCTGGATAGATTCGGTGGAGGTCATTGATCGAGATGGTCTTCGACAATTTAAAGAAGTAAAACGGGGAAAAATTATGCTTTCCAGCGGATTTCACGACATCAAGGTCTGGTATTTTCAGGGATTTCCCAATAAGATGGGGCTGATTTTGATGTGTAAAAGAACGGAAGAAAAAGGCTTTAAACCCTTCGATTTTAAACCCCTAGAAGAAGAAGCCAAACAATTTTTTCAAAGAGACAGTCAAAGTACCAATTTTCGTTTTGCAGAAAATTTCACGTTTGAGACCGGGGAATATGAAATCAAACCCGAGGCCAATGGTAAGCTAGATACCATCATGCGCTACATCAACTACAACCCCCACGTAACTTGCCGAATTGAAGGCCACACCGATGATGTCGGTTCTGCGAAGGACAATTTAATCCTATCGCAGAATCGCGCCAATGCCATCGTGGCGGCATTAAAAAGCCGCGGCATTCCAGCAACGGTTGAGTTAGAGGTAAAAGGGTATGGTAGATCGCGCCCCATTGTGAGCAACGCCACGGCTGAAGGTAGGGCACAAAATCGGCGCGTAGACGTTATCATTGAACCGATTTTGGAAAAAACAGTGACCTTACCGGATAAGTTTTAGCAGGTTTTCATTTCTATTTAAGTTAAAAATGAAAGCAAAGCACTGTGCCCGCGGTTCAGTTTAGATGACTATACCGCCACGCTAAATTTTGGTTGTAAAAAAGCATTTTTGCCGGTATGTTTCGTCAAAAACAACTAAAATTATGAGTACCATCATCCTAGAAGAGGTGTCAAAACTGACCACGCTTGAAAAGAATGAGCTTGCACGCTACTTATTCGATGAAATCACTAAAGAAGAATTGGATGATGAGTTCGAACTTTCTAATGAGCAAAAAGCGGAATTAGACAGAAGAGTGGCAGGCATAGAAGACGGCACTGCTGAATTATTTACTGGCGAACAGATTAGCAAAGAACTCAAAGAAAAATATGGCTTCACCATTTCGCCACCATAAAGAAGCCAAAGTAGAATTCTTTGAAGCCGTAGATGGGTACGAGGAGAATAGCCCTGGAAAAGGGTAAGATTTTGCTCAGGATTTTATAAACACACTTTACAAAATTCTTGCTAATCCTGAAAGTTACCGCAAATTTCACGGTGATTATCGGCGGGTTCGTTTTCATAAATTCCCTTATTACATCATCTATAAGCATCGCCCAAAAACGATTCAAGTTTCAGTGATTTTCCACAATAAGCGGGATGATACTTGGAAGAGAAGGGGGGCATAATACAAACGTTAGACCTCTCCGAGGTTACTTCTGGCTTCTATGCGTTTGCCCTGATCAAAAATTTAAGTATGTTCTATTACTGTTTTTTAGAGCTTATTGCTGGTTGGTTTTTTTAGTTTTGATTTCAAGGCCCCAGCGGCAGCGCCGCCAGAACGTCTGTAGAAAGTTAATAGCAAAGCTTTAAAGGTGCATAGCACCGCAACACACACACATTGGGTTTTAGTTACGGTGCTCTGCACCTTTGAAGCAAGGGGCATTATGTATCGCTACCGACGTTCTGGCGGCGCTGCCGCTGGGCTTATTCCTAAGATTTTTTATCATGTATTCCCTGCAAAAAAAACAGGGCAAACGCACCAACGCCTGAAGCGACCTCGGAGTGGTCTAGCGTTAGTAAAATTGATTAATTTCATACCTCTGCCTTAATAAATAATAGTGGATTGAAAAAAAATGGAGAATTTTACAATCCAATTCACCTTGTTTCCTATGTCAATCACCAACGCTCGAGATTACTTTTTGCGCACCTGGCCACAGCTCCCAGAAGAAATTCTGCAAGACCTAGCCGGTATTTTCCATCCCCATAGCGCAAAAAGAAAAACCATTTTGACAGCGGAAGGAGAAGTTGAAAAATACCTATACCTCGTATTGGAAGGGGTTCAGCGCGCCTATGCAATCGGGGAAGACGGCCGGGAGGCAACCTTGATTTTTACTTATGCCCTTTCTTTTTCGGGAGTAGCAGATTCTTTTTTACTGCAAAGACCATCGCGGTATTGGTTTGAAACGCTCACACCCAGTCAATTTCTTCGCGCCAGTTTTCAAGATTTTGATGCGGTTTTATGCCAGCATCCTCGCTTGGAACGGGTGTTGCGCTTGGCTATTTGCGAGACCTTGGAAGGCGTGTTGGTAAGGCAGATCGAAGTACAGTCCTATACCGCGGAGCAAAGATTTCGTACTTTGATGCAGCGCAGTCCGCATTTGTTGCAACTCATTCCACACAAATACATTGCCAATTACCTAGGCATGGATGCTACAAATTTCAGTAAATTGCTGGGACAAATTAGGATATGAAAAAAAGCATTAGAACCATTCCTAAGCTATAAAATCTTGGTTTTTACCAAGGTTCTTTCTTTCCCAATGCCATAAGTTTGCAGAAAAAAACCATGGAAACCAATGCTTTTTTAGATCAATTGCAGCAACAAACGGAAGTCGTACTCGACCTAGCGATCCGGCAATGGCAGCTAATACCACCTCAAGACCTGGCACAGGTACCAGAACCAGGCCGCTGGAGCGCAGCGCAATGCCTAGCCCACCTCAATGTATATGGCAATTTTTACTTACCGGCCATTGAAAAGGGCATTCTGCAAGGACAAAAAACCGGTAGTTCGCCCGCCCGAATCTTCCAGAGCGGTTTTTTAGGCGCTTATTTCACCAAAATCATGCAGCCTGATTCCAAAACCAAAATGAAATCGCCTGCTAACGCCGTTCCATCCACTATTGTAGATCCAGTTCAAACTTTAGCTCAATTTATCGATCAACAAGAACGTTTATTGACCTTGATCGATCAAGCCCGCACGGTAAATCTCAACCAAGTACGCATTCCGATCTCCATTGCACCCTGGATTCTGCTTAAGCTTGGAGACACCTTTGGTTTTTACACCGCGCATCAATTGCGGCATGTACAACAAGCAGAAAGGGCACTGATGGGGTAGGGCACTTTTTCTATATTCTCAAAAAAAACGCTACTTTTGCCAGCGTTTAGGAATAAAAAGGAGTCAATAATAAGTTGACTTATTCCTTAGGAAAAAATTCCCACGAACAAGATAAAAATGAATCGGATCATCATTGAACCGGGTAAGACCGAAAAGAACTATTGGCTTGACATTTGGCGTTTTCGGGAGTTGCTACTCATCCTTTCCTGGCGAGACATCAAAGTACGCTACCGACAAACGAAACTCGGCATCGCTTGGGCCATCCTTCGTCCGATGCTCACCATGGGAATTTTGCTCCTGGTTTTCAATCGTTTTGTGGGTCTGAATACCACCAATGGTCAGCCTTACGCCTTGTTTGTTTTTGCTGGACAATTGCCCTGGATGTTTTTTGCGACTGCATTAAGCGATGCTAGCAACAGCATCATTGCCAACGAGCGGTTGATCACCAAAGTCTATTTTCCCCGCATCATCATCCCTTTTAGTTCCATCGCTACCAGCTTAGTGGATTTTTTGATCTCAATGGTATTGTTGTTTGGGTTGATGGTTTTTTATGGCGTGGAACCGACTTGGCGTTTGCTCCTACTTCCCGTTTTCTTTTTGCTGGTGCTGATGGCAGCGATGGGTGCCGGATTATTTGTTGCCGCCTTGAACGTACAATACCGTGACTTCCGTTATATCGTTCCCTTCATTGTCCAATTTGGTTTGTACCTCTCGCCAGTTGGGTATTCCATCGCGCGCGTACCCGCAGCCTGGCGGGCATTGTTTAGTTTAAATCCCATCGTTGGCATCATCGATGGTTTTCGGTGGTGTATTACTGGCGAAGGGGTGATTTTTTTGCAATGGCCATTCTGGATATCTGTGGGGGTTATCTTAATTTTTTTGGTGCTGGGAGTGTACCAATTTCGGGGGATGGAGAAGCGTTTTGCGGATATAATTTAACCATAATTCAAACATGAGCGAAATAATCATTTCTGCTGAAAACATAGGGAAGAGATATAAAATTTCTCATCAAACGAAGGAGAAGTACCAAACCTTTCGGGAAGCTATTGTGCGTAGTGCAAAAACCATCAAAAACACCCTAAAAAAAGGCAAAAACGCAGATAATTATGAAGACTTCTGGGCGCTGTCTGAATTATCATTTGAGATTAAAAAAGGTGACGTTTGTGGTATTATTGGACGGAATGGAGCTGGTAAAAGTACATTATTAAAGATTATTTCAAGAATTGTAGAGCCCACTACGGGTCGATTGGAATTAGAAGGTAGAGTAGCTTCGTTACTGGAAGTAGGAACTGGTTTTCATCAAGAACTAACTGGAAGAGAAAATATATTTCTCAATGGATCTATTTTAGGGATGAGCTCAGTTGAGATTAAAAAGAAATTTGATGCCATTGTAGATTTTAGCGGAGTCTCCCAGTTTTTAGATACGCCAGTTAAACGTTATAGTAGTGGGATGTACGTCCGTTTAGCATTTGCAGTAGCTGCTCATCTTGAACCTGAAATTTTAGTAGTCGATGAAGTTCTGGCAGTAGGAGATGCTGAGTTTCAGCAAAAATGCTTAGGAAAAATGAGCGAAATCAGCAAAGAGGAAGGCAGAACGATTCTCTTTGTAAGTCATAATATTGGAGCTGTTCAAAGCCTGTGTTCGAAAGGGATGGTATTAAACAAAGGTAAATTACAGTTTTATGGAGGAATCAATGAGGCCATTAATCAGTATACCAGCGGTCAAGAGCAATT
This sequence comes from Chitinophagales bacterium, assembly GCA_038240665.1. Taxonomy (GTDB): domain Bacteria; phylum Bacteroidota; class Bacteroidia; order Chitinophagales; family Saprospiraceae; genus Haliscomenobacter. The sequence continues at coordinate 14,288 of JBBRGN010000037.1, forward strand.
AAATACTTGGTCGGGCGAAAACGGAGATCCCGCTTTACTCAGCGTGTACAAAACCTACATTCAAAATATGGATGGTAATACTAATTACTTTAGCAAAGATGCTTTAGAAATTGGAGCTGAATTTGCTGCTCATACAGACTTTAAAGACTTGGTGGTGGGATTTAGTATTTACTCTACGATTGGTAGTCCTTTGGTTAGGTGTTTGTACAACGATTACAATGATCGAGTTTCGCTAAATAAAGGTAGATACCAAGTCAAATTTCAAGTACCTCCAAATACCTTGGCACCTGGTAATTATCGTCTTTCATTTGATTTCGCTATGCCATTTGTGAAAAAGATCAATTCCAATGAAACGGATTTGGTGTTCGAAATAATTGGAAACCAGGATGGAGCTGGAAACCGTTATTTTGTGCAGGGAAATTCGGAATACAATTCATTGATTAGACCCAATTGGTTTAGTTCTATTACAATACTCAATTGAACAAATTATGAATAAATTACATGATTTTTTCGAAAGCAATGATGGGCATTTAATCGACAAATGGTTGCATTATTTTGAGATTTATGAACGTCACTTCCACAAATATATTGACACAGAAGTGGTCATTCTCGAAATTGGTGTTTTTCAAGGAGGCTCTTTACAAATGTGGAGTCATTATTTTGGACCTAAGGCTAAAATATATGCAATCGATATTAATCCTGAATGTAAGTTGTTCGAGACAGAAAACATCAAAATTTTCATTGGCTCACAAGAAGATAGAACTTTTTTACAGGAAGTTGTAAAATCAATACCTAAAATTGATGTTTTAATTGATGATGGTGGACATACCATGAACCAGCAAATTGTTTCTTTTGAAGAATTATTTGATCATATTAATGATAACGGTGTTTATTTATGTGAGGACTTACACACTTCATATTGGGAAGCATATGGTGGTGGGTATAAAAATAAGAAATCATTTATCGAATATACTAAAAATTTAATCGACCAATTGAATGCGTGGCATTCAGTAAAAGATCAACTTTTAGTCAATTCTTTTACTAAGAGTGTTTATAGCCTTAATTTCTATGACAGTGTATTTGTTATTGAGAAAAGAAAAATGTTGCCACCAGAACGAAAAACAACGGGCTCCTATTCGATCCCTTTGGATAGTTTTTTTGACAATGATCCAGGTAAAACAGTAAAAAAACCTTCTAGATTTGAACGGATTTGGCAAAAAACTTGCGGTCAATTTTTTTCTAAATAAAGCCAAAATTCAAGTTTCGGCTTTATTACGGTTTCAACTTGTCAATTTTTAGGGTATTAATAATCAATATTTTTTGGAATAATTGTATTTACAAAACAATTGACTATAAATATTTTGAATGCGTAATAACTTGGAATCATACTAGTACTAAGGTTTTGTCTTTAAAATGTAATTACAGTTAAATTGTTTCATATACAATAGTCTTTTTTTAATATGAAAATCAGCATCGCCCTTTGTACCTACAATGGAGAAAAGTTCATCAGACAGCAGTTGGAAAGTTTTTTGCAGCAAACTTTATTACCTGATGAGCTAATTGTATGTGATGACAGTTCAACAGACGGAACTTGTGCCATTTTGGATGATTTTCAAAAAAAAGCTCCTTTCCCGGTTAAGATACATGTCAATACACCAAACCTTGGCGCGCGGGAAAACTTTGCAAAAGCTATTAATCTATGTTCCGGCGATTTGATTTTTTTATCGGATCAAGACGATATCTGGCTGCCTGAGAAAAGCGCAATTTACCACGCTTACTTTTTAGAGCAACCGGACTGTTTGTTGCTTTTTGCCAATGCTTACTTGATCGACGATCAAGGGATGCGCAACACCCATTTTCTTTGGGACTTGATGAAATTCACTCCTCAAATCGCCGAAAAATGGCTTGATAACGAAAAGGCGCTGCAATCTTTGATGGTAGGTTTGTCTTATGTTACGGGCGCAACGGCAGCATTTCGTTCTACTTTAAAAGAGCGTGCTTTACCTTTTCCCGATCTAAAAACACAAGGGTGGTGGCACGATGGCTGGTTGGCATTTATGGCTGCGGCAATGGATGGATTATGTTATATTCCAGAAGTCTTGACGGAATACCGCTTACATCAAAATCAGCAATTGGGGGTAGGAAACGGAACCGCTGTAGTTAAAAATCCACACTACCTGACCCGCACCCGCACGAAACTTAAAAATGCCCTATTCTCTTACCATTTTGCACGAGAGGCAATAGATCTGAAAAATATTACCGCTGGACTACAATGGCGTTTGCTGGCCAGTGTTTGGTTTTGGCGGGTCAAATTGGTGACTCGTTTCATTAATGGTGGCATTTTTGCGCTGTTGAAACGAAACAAAGGATAATTTGCTGAATCTTTCGATCGATTCTAGCTATAAATTATTTTGCTACTTTTGCACAGCCAAAAAAGCCATTTCGAGTAGCAACAACCCAAACAAGTTCATGCCATGTCAACATCCAACAGCCAAATGAATAAGATCTCTACAAAATTTAGAAATCTATTTTATTGGCTTACCAATTATCAGATCTATCCGGGTTTGTATTTTCGCGAGTTGTACCGTATTCGAATCAGCAATCCATATACGCCGGGCTTAGGCATCTTCATGGGAAAGCAATTTCACTTTACCGATGGTTTGGGTTTTTCGGGTACCATCAAAGAGCTTTTTGAAGAGGAGTGTTATTACTTTGAAACAGAAAAAACTGCCCCGTTCATCATCGATTGTGGCGCCTACATCGGGTTGAGTGTCTTTTATTTTAAAAAACGCTTTCCTAAGTCTAAGCTACTGGCTTTTGAAGCTGATCCAGAAACCTTTGCAGTATTAAGTAAAAACGTGGCTGAGCTCCAGTTGAGCGATGTTGAATTACACAACCTGGCGGTCTGGAATGAAGAGACCGAATTGACTTTTTTTTCTGGCAATTCCATGTCGGGATCTTTGATGATGGATGCCAACAACAAAGGAACTCCAGTAAAAATAAAAACTGCTCGTTTGAAAAGCTATCTAAACCAACCAGTTGACTTCCTAAAACTGGACATCGAAGGTGCGGAGTTAGAGGTATTGAAAGACATTCGCGATGATTTAGGACAAGTAGAACGAATCTTTTTTGAATATCATAGCTTAGCGGATCAGCGACAAGGATTGGGAGAGATGCTGGAGATTTTAACCGAGGCAGGTTTCCGGTATTATATTCAAGAGGCCAAAAATTACAACAAGCGTCCATTTACAGGGTTAAAAAAAGCAGGATTCGATTTACAGTTGAATGTATTTGCCATGCGCTAATGAATTGAGCTGTTTATCCATTATTTGGAAAGCTTGTTTTTTATAAATAATCCAGTATGATTTCGATTGTCGTATGCCATAGATCGGTCTTTTTTTTGGAGCAATTCAAACAGAGTCTTGCGGACACTATTGGCGTGGTATATGAGCTAATCGTAATTGACAATTCTAATAATACTTACGGCATTTGCCAGGCTTATAACTTGGGCGGTATTCAAGCAAAATATGAAGTGTTGTGTTTTATCCATGAAGACATCCTCTTTCATACCGAGGATTGGGGATCACTTTTGCTTCAGCATTTTGAAAACCCTATGGTGGGGGCTGTTGGTGTAGCAGGCAGCAAGGTGTTTTCTCGAAAATGGTTTACATTTGGCGGAAAACATGGGTTTGGAAAAATAAACATCCTCCAACATACTAAAGCCGGGACAGTTGATCGGTTAGAAAAAATAGATCCGGGCGTCAAATCTGGTCAGGTTGTTTCTCTTGATGGCGTTTTTATTGCTTGTCGGAAAAACGTTTTTGAAGCCATCCAATTTGATGAAAAAGAACTACAGCATTTTCATTGTTATGATATGGATTTTTCTTTGCGGATAAGTCAACAATATAAGGTGCTTGTAGCCTACGATATTCTGATTGAACACATCTCCAATGCCAATTTTGACGAACGTTTTTTTAACGAATTTGATCAGCATTTTATGCCCAAATGGAAGCATCAATTGCCTTTATATACCCTAGATTTTGACGTTCGGCAATTACCTGCGGCGGAGTGGAATTTGTTCCTCAATTATGCGATGACTCCTATGATGAAAGGAAAAATTGGCCGTTTGGTAAAAGAAAGCTTAGAGTTGTTTTTATTTTATCCACGGCCAATAATAGCCATTAAAACTTGGGCTATAATTTTATTCTATCGTTTTCAAAAAATGTTTCAAACCACTCGGAATGGTTGATACCACTATACCCATTTTGCCAAAGATAATCACTGTAACCGTAACCTATGGAGAACGTTGGCAGCATTTGGAAGAAGTAATTCCGGCCATTTTTTTGCAATCAGATGTGTCCATGCTTGTCGTTGTTGACAATGCTTCCAACTATGATTTAATAGCACGATTGGATCAAATTTTTCCTCAGTTTAGAGAGAAAATCTTGGTTCTACATCAAACGGAAAATTTAGGTTCGGCGGGCGGATTTTCAATTGGCTTGAAAAAAGCCTATGCACTTGAAGCTGATTTTGTTTATCTGGTTGACGACGATAACTTACCCGAAGCTTCCGCAGTAGTTATTTTATACCAACAATGGCAGCTACTTCAATCCGACCAACTCATTGCACTACTGTCTTATCGCTACCGCAATTTACCCAATTTAAAAAAGGCGGCTTATGGTCAAGAAGTACGCTATTTTCACGATAAACCCAATAGTTTTCTAGGCTTTAGTTTGACAAACACTTTTTCCAAATTGTTGGGTTCCCAAAAATTACAAGCATCCAATAGCTCAACATTATTGCCTCTAGTACAAGTTTTACAAGCTCCCTATGGCGGGTTGTTTCTTCCCCGGGCGACGATTACTAAGATCGGTTTCCCCAATGAGGCACTATTCTTGTATGCTGACGATACTGAATACAGTTACCGCATCATTCAAAATGGCGGTCAGATATGGATGGTGACAGCGAGTAGATTAGCCGATCTGGAGACTTCTTGGTGGAGCGACGAACAGACTTTAAAGAAAAAATGGGCTGCCCCGCTGTTGGAAGAAGGAGGTTTTAAGGCGTATTATAGCACCCGAAATTTGACTTGGTTTTTGTGGAAAAACCTGAGCCCAAACCCAGTTTTATTTTTGATTAATGGACTGATCTATATGGGATATTTATTTTTGATTGCCTTGGTATCAAGAAAAATGGGTGCTTATTTGACCGTTTTAAAGGCTGTGGTGGATGGATTGAGGGGGAGCTTGGGCAAGAGGATGAAACCATAGTCATTACTTAAAAACGCTAGTGAAATAGGCAACGACTACGGTAAATAAGTAGCTCATTAATTGATAGGACAGGGAATAACCCGATTAAAAACAGGCGTCCCTGTATTACTTACTGTCATTCGCCAGCAATTACCATCTGGAGATTTCATGATTACACCTCTTGATTCATCTTCAATGAAAATATCGCCATTTTTTACCTAAAGCTTAGCTGCCGGAACTGTAGTGCCAATTCCAATATTTCCGCCTAACAAGATCCGCATTCGTTCAAAGTTATCACTGGTAAACCCTCCAGTAGTAAATCGAATATCTCCACTGGCAGCCGTGAACTGAAGTGCTATATTGACAAGAGGAGCATATAGCATAGAAACGCCTCTTAAATCAGCAATTTCCGGTATAAGACATGCACGTATTTAAAACCATTAAAAGGTCATTGTTGTTTATCGGTAGTTCCCTCAGCATCCCAATCGATGAAGGGGAAATAGCCTGCTACATTTAAAAATCGTGCTTTTTTCTGACCATAAGCAAAATATAATCCTTCCCGAAGCTGCTCTTCTGCCCAGCGGGCATGTATCTTTGTAGAAAAAAATCCGATTGTGTTCGTCGCGGCCCTTAGGGCGGCTATCTTATTATGCGCTTTTAGATAGCCACCCTAAGGGCAGCTGCGTGATTTATGCCATTTTTTTCTACAAAGATGACTGCCCTAAGGGCATCAAAAAGGGGAATCTAGTGCGTTATTTCAAAATAGATGTTTGGTTTTCAATATTTTACAATTTATTGAGAACCCCCGAACCCTGAAGGGGAGAACTTATTCGGTAAGCATACTACCGTGCTCTTGGTCAGAAACGAGCACCGCACAAATTATCAGCACCTTGTTCTCCCCTTCAGGGGTCGGGGGTTCTGATTTAATGCGTAAATCATTATAAGTCAAGGATAAATATTTTTAATTTTTAGCAAATCGAAACCCCTGGAAAGTGGTGATTCTCGAATCTAGCTCCAAATCAAATGTAAACGTGTACATCTTTAACCGGAAATTGCTGACTCTTTATGGCCTTCTCATAGATAAGGGTTTTACTTTTTTTTAGCAAGATCATTGTTGTTAAATGTCGTTTATCCCCTAAATTAGGGGGGCTTGTATCCATTAAAAATGCTTACCTCTTCCGTGCTACCACCACATATCCCAATGGGAATTTTGCCTCGCTTTTTGCCCTTACCCTGCGGTAAATCCCTGTTTTTTTAAACCCTTTGGCCAGCGATAAAAGTAGTTTTATGGCCCATTTTTGACTGGCAATTCCTTTGTTGATCAAGTCCAATAGTACATCGAGGTAGCCGCCATAAGCCTGGATGGATAACACTTCCAAGCTATTATCGGCGCACATTTTGCGCAAAGCAAACTCGGTGTAGCGGTAATAATCAAAGGGTGTTTCGTGTAACCAATAGAAAAAGGGAACCGTTAAAAGCAAGTGGCCATTGGGCGCTAATACCCGCGCAGTTTCTGCCATAAAGGCAAATGGATTGGCAATGTGTTCGAGTACGTCGGTACAAAGCACTACGTCATATTGGTTATCGGACAGCGGGAAGGGGTGATTGAGATCGGCTACTACATCGAGGTAGGGATTGGCGTGCAGGGAGTTTTCCCAGTCAATGCAAGTATTGTCGGTCACTTGATCGCGGTAAAGTCCGTAAAAGGGAACCATTCCGCAGCCCAGATCCAATAAATGTCCTCGAGCGTACTGTTGGATGGTTTGTTCGTAAGCTTCCACATACAAACCCACCAGATACCAGGAACCTGGACTTACATGCGCCGGGTTAAAGACCCAGCTACCTTTTTTTGCCGAAAAGATAAATTTGGAAGGTTCCCAGGTAGATGCATTTTTCATTGCTGAATTTTTCTAATCTTTGCTCAAAGATAATAGAGATTTCTCTTGCTGTTGTTGGTTTTTGAATCATTCCTAATTGGAATTTTGTAAGCACAGATGCATAAAACGCAAACAATGAACATTGCCATCATTACCCCGCTGGTTCCCACCTATTCTGAAACCTTCATCAGTTTGCACCTACAGCAGTTGCCTTTTAAGGTGCATCATTTCCATAGTCTGCCCAAAATGGGGTATCATCCCATCTACGACGGAGCAGGAAAACCGCTTTCTTCAGATAGGAAATGGGTGAATTACATCGAAACCGGAATTGATCGGGTTTTTGGCGAAAATGGAACAGGATATTTTTTTCGGCAGCAAGCCATGTTACGTTACTTCAAAAAACACCAAATCCAAGCGGTTTTGGCAGAATACGGTCCGGTGGGAGCCAGTGTAATGGAGGTATGCGCCAAAGCAGGAATTCCTTTGCTGGTACATTTTCATGGTCGTGATGCGTATCATTTCAAAACCCTAGAACGCTACAAAAAACATTATCCCAAGATGTTTCAGTTGGCGCACACCATTTTTCCGGTGTCAACAGATATGCAAGAACAATTACTAGGTTTGGGCGCTCCGGCGGAAAAATTGGTACTCAATCCTTATGGCCCCAATAGTGTCCTTTTTCATTACCAGGATCATGCGGATGCGGAACCTGTTTTCTTATCAGTAGGTCGTTTTACGGGAAAAAAAGCGCCGGATCTGACCATCAAGGCTTTTCAACTCACCTTGAGGCAGGTTCCCAATGCGCGTTTGATCATGGTTGGCGACGGCCCGCTTTGGGAGTCATGCAAACAATTGGCGCTTTCCTTGGGGATCGCTGATCATATTGTATTTGCTGGGTCACGGCCACCCGCAGCCATTGCCGAACTACACCATCAAGTCAGGGTATTTGTACAGCATTCCATCCGTGCAGCAGACGGCGATTCGGAAGGTACGCCCGTTGCGATTCTGGAAGCCATGCAATCGGGTTTGCCGGTTGTATCGACCCGACATGCGGGTATCAAGGATGTGGTATTGGAAGGTATCACCGGTTTTTTGGTGGAGGAAGGTGACTATAAGGGCATGAGTAAATACATGATTACTTTGGCAAAAAACGCCGCCCTGTCTGCTGAAATGGGCAAACAGGGCGCCAACCGAATCCAAGAACACTATACGCTTGCTCAGCATCTAGATCGCCTTTCTCAACGGATCGAAAAGGCTGTTCTTGACTTCAGAGAATCATAAAAGTAAGGTTAGATTGCCGCTTTCAATTTTATTCTTCATTTTTCCGGCTTCGTCAACAGTATAAGTCAACACGTAGAGAAAATTCGCAGATTGTGGCAATTCGCCTTTTACCGTGCCGTCCCATTCTTGATCAAGGCTGGTACCCTCAAAAACGAGCGAACCCCAGCGGTCGTACACGCGCAAGTGGTAGTCGGTAATCACGCAACTGGTGCTGGCAAAAGGATGAAAGGTATCGTTTTTACCGTCCTTGTTGGGCGAAAATACGTCTGGTATATAAACGGAACAATTGCAAGAGGCCGTCCTTGGCGTTTCTCGCAGAGGAGCTATCTCAAAATTTAAACTAAAAATAGCAAAGGTTATGGCCGCTGTTAGGTTAGTCGGTTTCACGAGATCATGATTTGTTTTTCACATCTCAAATTTAGATTTAAAAAAATGATATTCAATAAAAAAACAAGCGTATTT
>JBBRGN010000038.1:0-23064 GCA_038240665.1 Chitinophagales bacterium
ACTTGATGGCCTTGGTGTAGGTGTTATTGGCTACATCAACCCCTGAACAATCAGCGCGATTGATGTAATCTTGGTTGGAGAAACCTATGGGTGTATCATCATCTTCAGCTGCTTCTTCTTTCTTGCAGGTAGTTAAAATGACCAGGAGGATAAAAAGTAAAAAGGCTAATGAAAAGGAAGGAGAAATATGGTTTTTCATGTTTTTTTTTGAAAAAGAGTGTTGAGAATTACTGAAATTGAATTGAAATTTGTCAAAAATAAAGGTTTTCTAAATACGGTCAGCTCACTTAATTTAGCTTTGTAAGCTATGGGCTTTTGGGTTGAATTGTTGGGATTGCTATCGGATTTAAAAACGGCAGTCCAAAAAGCGATGGAGCGGCTGCAAAAACGAAATTTTCAACAACAATTGGAGGTTCTATTGAGTCACATTGATCAGAAGAAGAAAGCAACTAAAATCGCGTTACCTTCCCTAGATCATATAGATTTCGTGGACATACATCGGATCTGTTACTGTAATGCATCTGACAACTATACCCAGGTTAAAGACGAAGGTGAGCCGCCTATCTTGATATCTAAAACGCTTAAAGAATTTGAGCTTTTGTTATAAGAATACCGTTTTTTTCGAACACACCAATGTTGGTTGGTCAATCTAGATTGTGTAACCTCTTTTGTACGCAAGGATGGGGGTTATGCTTTGATGCGGGATGGCGTTAAAGTGCCTGTTGTTCAACCGAAAAGAAAGGCTTTTTTACACTTATTGTAAGGGGATTGAACAATGAGATGATGATGAACACTTGAAACACTAAAAATCAACTCTGCGATAAATAGCCTCCATGTCCAAGCTAATTCCCAATGACTTAAACACAACCAGGGTTGATAAACCAGAGAATTCCTGTTCCTTCCAGGTATCGGCCTGAGTCCGGAAAAAAGTAAGCACCTCTGGAACATCTTGTTGCACCAAGGCATATTCTTTCAAGGAAGGAAGGCTACGGTATTCTAAAAATTTAAGCTTACGGCCGTATTGCTCCGTTGATTTGGATAGAATCTCGATGATAAGAATCGGGTTGGTGATGGCTTGGGTGTTTTCTTCAGCAATGATTGGTTCTTCTGCTACTACCAAAGCATCTGCATACAGGTAAAAATTAAACTTGGGAAGGAAATTTTTTTGATTGCTTCCAAAGACTTGAAAATTGGGTTGATCATCTAGCGCATTATCCAGATATTTGGTCAAATTCTAGGCAATGCGATTGTGTTTTATTGCTTCCGCCAGCCATAAACCCTATATTTCCATTTCTATACCCGTACCGTTCTCCTTGCTGCTATTCGTAGTGGATGTATTCCGCGACCGTCCAAGTGTTTTTTGATTCAGCAATAGCTAGCATACGTTCAAAATTATAATTCAAGCTAAGAAATTTATCCTAATCAAGCAATTATGAATGGGCGAACGTCATAAAAAAAGCCCTGATTTATCCAAAATCCCTCCCGAAATTTGATTATCTTTACCCGATGTTTGATTTTTATAATTGAAAAAAAACCACCCATTGAACTTTTCTGAATTTGGATTACACCCTCACCTGCTTGCTGGTATTGATGCATTGAATTTCAAAACCGCTACCCCGATCCAGCAACAAGCCATTCCACTGATCATCCAAGGCAAAGACCTTATCGCTGTAGCGCAGACGGGTACGGGTAAAACCGCAGCCTTCGTTTTGCCTATCCTCAACAAAATATTAGAGGCCGCTGATTCTAATTTTACCAAAGCTTTGATCATCGTCCCTACGCGCGAATTGGCCGTACAGATCGATCAGGTCATTGAAGCCTACTCGTATTTCACTGGCGTATCTTCAATCGCGGTTTATGGCGGTAGCAACGGCAAAGATTTTAATCAAGAAAAAATAGCGCTGACCAGCGGTGCTGATATCATCATCGCTACGCCTGGCCGATTGATCGCCCACTTGAATATGGGTTATGTGAATTTTTCGCACTTGCGTTTTTTGGTCTTGGATGAAGCCGACCGCTTGCTCGATATGGGTTTTCAACCAGATCTGATGAAGATCATCAACAGCTTGAACCCAAAACGGCAAAGCGTCCTTTTTTCTGCTACCATGCCGCACAGTGTATCCACACTGGCCAAGACGCTCCTGAACAACCCCGCCTCGGTAAGCATTGCCATGTCAAAACCGGCAGAAGGGGTAAGTCAGGCTGCCTATGTCCTGCATGATAGCCAAAAATTGACCTTGGTGGTCGACTTGCTTAAAGATAAAGTAGGGCAGCGCATCATCGTTTTTTGCTCTACCAAACAAGCCGTAAGTCAGTTGTTTCAACGCCTCAAAGCCCGTAACATCCCGATTGGCCAAATCAGCAGCGATGTGGAACAGGATCAACGCGAGCAAATTATGTTGGATTTCCGCAACCGCAAGATTGATATTCTGGTTGCTACCGACGTACTTAGCCGTGGTATTGATATAGAAGGGATTGATATGGTGATCAATTACGACGTGCCCCGTGATGCCGAGGATTATGTACACCGCATCGGTCGTACTGCGCGTGCCGCGCGTAAAGGCGAAGCATTGACCTTAATTTCTGCAACAGATCAACAACGGTTCAAACGCATCGAAACTTTAATTGGCAAGGAAATTGAAAAATTACCAGTACCTGCTTACCTAGGGCCAGCGCCTGAATACAATCCTTCGAAGAGGATGCCGATGTCCAATAGCAATAGCGGCGGCAATGGCGGCGGGCAGTGGAACAAAAACAAACCTGGGTTCCGTGGTCCTAAGCGGGATTCAAAGGGGCCTAGCCGCGGAAATGGCACCGGTCGCCCAAACAGCCGACCAAAAGATTAATCACCCTTCGTCTGGTATATTTTGGAAAAAAGCGACTCGCCCACTGTATTAAAAAAAGCCATTGGCGTTGTCCAACTGTGGGCAATTGCCGTTGGATTGGTTATCTCTGGCGAATATTTTGGTTGGAATTATGGTTGGGGCGTTTCCGGAACCGTTGGTTTTTTGATCGCAACCGTTTTGGTAACGATCATGTACCTGACTTTCGTTTTTAGTTTTACCGAATTGACTACGGCTATTCCTCATGCTGGAGGGCCATTTGCGTATGCCGAAAAAGCTTTTGGTCCCCTCGGCGGCTTGATTGCTGGATACGCTACCTTGGTTGAATTTTTATTTGCCACACCGCCCATTGCACTTGCCTTAGGGAGCTACATTCATTTTTTAAATCCCGCCTTTCCCGTTCTTTACGTAGCCATTGGTTGTTACCTGGTTTTTACGGGCATTAACCTCCTGGGAATTCAAGAATCCGCGATTTTCAACCTATTGATCACCATCCTGGCGGTCGCGGAATTGTTGCTTTATCTTGGCATCGTAGGGCCGCATTTTCAGCTGCATCATTTTTTGCACAACAGCATGCCTTTTGGCTGGGCTGGCGTTTTTGCTGCCTTACCTTTTGCTATTTGGTTTTACCTAGGTATTGAAGGCGTTGCCATGGTGGCTGAAGAAGTAAAAAACCCGCATCGCGTTATCCCTCAAGGCTATATTTTGGGAATTCTGACTTTGTTTGTTCTGGCTTTGGGAGTAATGATAACCACTGGCGGTATTACCGACTGGAAAAATCTGAGCCATATTGATTACCCTTTACCCGAATCCATAGGCATTGTGTTGGGTAGAAACAACCGCCTGACCAGCCTTTTTACCGGTATTGGGTTGTTTGGTTTGATGGCTTCTTTTCATGGGTTGTTATTGAGCGCTTCCAGACAAGTGTTTGCGCTTGCGCGTAGTCGTTTTTTACCTTCCGCCTTATCTCTGATCCATCCGCGCACCCAGACCCCTCATGTTGCCTTACTTGTGGTGGCAGGGGTGGGATTCATAGGAATTTTTTCCGGGGCTACCGATAAGCTAATTGTTTTTTCCGTACTGGGCGCAGTGGTCTTGTACATCGTAAGCATGGTCAGTCTGTTGCAATTACGTCGCACCGCTCCGGAATTGAACCGACCTTTTTCCGCTCCATTCTTTCCTTATTTTCCACTTATTGCTTTAATTTTGGCGGTGGTGTGTTTGATCGCCATCGTGTGCTACAATTGGCAGTTGAGCGTCCTCTTTTTTGGCGTTTTGGCACTGGCTATTTTGTATGCCTTCTCGGTAGGTAAAATAAAAAAATAGAAACCACTTTAATCATGGCTTACCGCTATGTTGTTCGCAACCATGCTTATGTTTTTGACGATTTAAAAGTCTTATTGGCTAAGGCTTCCCCTTTTCGCTCTGGCGATGCCTTGGCTGGCGTACATGCTCAAACCTATGAAGAACGGGTAGCGGCACAGCTTTCCTTGGCTGATGTTCCGCTCAAAGTCTTTTTGCAAGAAGCGCTAGTCCCTTATGAACAAGATGAAATTACTCGTTTAATCATGGATACCCACGATGCTGGCGCGTTTGCACCCATCGCTCATTTTACGACAGGTGATTTACGCAATTGGTTGTTGAGTGATTTTGCCGATACAAAAAGCTTGCAAAATTTAGCGCCTGGCTTGACCCCAGAAATGGTTGCTGCAGTCAGCAAATTGATGCGCAACCAGGATTTGATTGCAGTGGCTCAAAAATGTGAAGTAATTTCCAAATTCCGAACCACCATTGGCCTATCGGGGCGGCTTTCTACGCGTTTACAACCGAATCACCCGGCCGACTATCCACAAGGCATCCTGGCCAGCGTGATTGACGGTTTGTTGTATGGAAGCGGCGACGCAGTCATCGGCATTAACCCCGCCAGCGATAGTCCGGTAGCAGGGTGGAAGCTTTTGAACCTCCTTGATGATTTACGGCAAAAATACGCTATCCCTACCCAGAGCTGTATCTTGTTTCACTTAACCACTGCTTTGCAATTGATGAACCAGCAAGCCCCGCTGGATCTGGTTTTTCAATCAATTGGGGGTACTGAAAAAACAAACAAAAGTTTTGGCATTAATTTAGCACTACTAGAAGAAGCACATCAAGCAGCCCTTGCTCTCAAACGGGGCAGCATCGGCGATAATGTGATGTATTTTGAAACCGGGCAGGGTTCCTCGCTTTCTGCCAATGCCAACGAAGGGCTTGATCAACAAACTTGCGAGACACGAGCCTATGCCGTGGCGCGACGGTTTCGACCGCATTTGGTCAATTCGGTAGTAGGATTTATCGGTCCGGAGTATCTTTTTGATGGAAAACAGATCATTCGGGCTGGCTTGGAAGATCATTTTTGTGGAAAAATATTGGGCTTGCCCATGGGGATTGACATCTGCTATACCAACCACGCTGACGCCGATCAAGATGATATGGACAATCTCCTCACCTTGTTGGGGGTAGCGGGTTGCAACTTCATCATGGGTCTTCCCGGCGCTGACGACATTATGCTGCATTACCAATCTACTTCTTTTCACGATGCGCTTTACATCAGAAAAGCCCTTCAAAAAAAACCTGCCCCAGAATTTGAAGCCTGGCTAATCAATCAAGGTATTACCGATGAACAAGGTAATCACCTGCCTGTAGCTGCCCATCACGGACTACTCAAAGCGGGATGATGGAAGAAAAAAAGCATGTACCCAGTCTTATTCTTGATGATCCATGGAAAAACTTGCGCGCCTTCACCGCAGCGAGGATAGCACTTGGTAGAACTGGCAACGCCATACCGCTTGCGGAGAGTTTGGCATTCAAATTGGCACATGCCCACGCACGGGATGCGGTTTACTCAAAGCTGGAAAGCGAAAAATTGCAGGAAGATTTAGCGGTTTTTGGATTACCTACGTATTGGATACACAGCCAGGCGCCCGATCGTGCTGCCTATTTGCAACGCCCAGATTGGGGAAGAAGATTACACCCAGATTCAGTCTCGATCCTTCCAACCAAACAGGATCAATCCTATGATCTAGCCTTGATCGTGGCCGACGGCTTATCGGCAACTGCGGTAAATACCCACGTTTTTTCTTTGTTACAACTGCTGATCCCTAGGCTTCAAGAACGCGGTTTTCAACTAGCGCCCTTGGTGCTGGTGGAACAGGGGCGGGTGGCCATCGCCGATGAAATTGGATATTTGCTCCAAGCTAAAGCCAGTGTTATCTTGATAGGAGAGCGACCAGGGTTGTCATCGCCTGATAGCATGGGCGCTTATCTGACCTTTGAGCCTAAAATTGGTCGAACCGATGAAAGTAGGAATTGTCTTTCCAATATCCGCCCCGAGGGACTTTCTTTTAAAATGGCAACCGAAAAACTCCTCTACTTGATTCAAGCAGCATTTCGGCTGCAATTGAGCGGTGTAGCCTTGAAAGATGACGCTGAAGCCGAGTTAAACAGTGGCGATAAAGTTTTCAGGCTTGGCGAATGAAGTGCGGGACGGAATCAATTTTTGCTCCTGCGCGCATCAGTTAGTCAGCTAGGATGCTGCTGGGCGCAAGGGTTTGCCCAGCCAATCAGCAACAATGTGCAAAAGGAAACTATTTTCGTGTAAGTTTGTGACTGATTTGACGAAAATAACCGAAGTAAATTCGTCGACACATCCCTGATAGAAATCATCAACAGGTATGTTCTATTTATAAAACCTGATTTTCGCGACATGCAACGCATTCCTTCTCTTTATTTTGGCCCCTCTAAACTGGGCGGCCGCGGCGTTTTTACCTTAGAAGAGGTGCCAGATGATTCTTTGATCGAGATTTGTCCGGTGATTGCCTTACCTGCCGAAGACCTCCCCGTGATCCACAAAACCAAGTTGCATGATTACTATTTTCTGTGGGGCGGCAATGATGATGAATGCGCTATTGCCTTGGGTTTTGGATCTTTGTACAACCATTCTCGAAATCCCAATGCCCGTTATTGGTGTGACCCAGATTTGGATACCATTGAAATTTGGTCGATCCGGGATATCAAAGAGGGAGAAGAAATCACGGTAAATTACAATGGCGACCCCGAGATTCAAGATCCAGTGTGGTTTGAGGAGGGAGGTTCATCCGAAAAGCCATAGACAACATCAGTCTTTTGCATCACACCAAAAAGGGATGCTATTTTCCTTTTTCTGGCCTTTTAGCAAGTAATAAGTTGAAATGACTTTGAGTTCGTTGCTCCCAAGATGTAGGCTGTCACTTGGTATATAGGTTACCACTCCGCTGTCTTTGGAGCTTGGGTGATCGGCAAAATGATAGCCTAAGGACGTAAGTGGCTGACCATTGAGGACGATGGCGAAATATTTGTTGACCTGATCCAATTCAAAAGTCCTGCTCTTGTCCAAATTTTGGTCTTCCGTTAAATCCTTTTTGTTTTTGTATTTCCCCCATCTATTCCGAATGATCTCCATCTCCCGTTCAGGCAAAGGGATAAACAAACGTAGATCTTGTTGTGGAACCCTTTCGCTGGCAATAAGTGGTAAAAAAATGGCTTGCCCGGCTTCCAATTGATCCTCATAATGCTGATTGTAGAGCTTTTTTTCCGAGAATCCAATCGAAAAATAAATTTCTTTCTCCAGGTACAATAATTTAGAATCTACCAGAATATAGCTGTAAATCGGCATTAGGAATAGTATCGTTGCTATCAAAATGAGCGGACATCGATGTCTTTTCATATTGGTCAAAAACACAAAATTGATATGAAAAACCGGTTCATAAAAAACGTTATAGACCAATTTACCGATTAATCGCTGAAAAATGGGGTAATGGAGTTTTTCAACCCAGGGTTTTTCACGCCAAGTTTTGCGATTTAAAAGGCTTAACAAAAAAATAGGGATCATAACCAACACTATAAGTGCAGCCACGATGGCGCTAAAGGGGAGTTGTGGGATCAAAAGATTTAAAATATACGCAAAAAAGATAAAACTGGTTAGCAATAGGGAAAGCGAAAGAAAATTCATGACAATGCTAAAGGCAAGAGCAAAAACCATACTACAAAGGTTGTCTAAACGAGAGACAAAGCCTTCCAATTCGCCGTGTTCTTCTTTGGCTTGTCGTAAAAAAGATGGACTATAACGATTAGTCTCCATATTGATTCCCTTAGGGTAAACCGACCAAAGACCGACAGTACCAATCCAGATTGAGCGCAAAATAAAATGCGCTACAAAAGCCACAATCAACACGGTGGCTGCCAAAGTGAGGTAAAAAAAGACATAGTACATCAAGCCCAATACCTCTTCCTTAAATCGAGTCAATACAAAATGGATCAAACTTTTGAGGATTCCCGGCAGTTGAAAAGAGCCAAAAACAGCGGCTCCAGAGACAATCATTTCTCCTTGCCAGCTTTCTAAAGCCAGTTTTTCCAACCAATTCGTTTTTTGGGTTATTTCTTTTTGCTCAAGCATTTCCGTTATTTCTCAAAAAATAGGAATAATATTTGAAACTTTGTTATTTGAATCTATCGAAACTGATTTTAGCTATTGCCTCTTTTTTTAAGTAGGCTTAAAAGATCAACCATGTCCGCATCCGCTACTATGCCTTACTTTATCCGTCCTTCCATCAATATGGATAAGACTGCAAAAACAGCTGCTTACCAGTTGGCTGTAGAGGAACTAAACGCCTTATTAGCAGGCGAAACGGATCCTGTTTTGAAAATGGCCAGCATCAACTCGGTATTGAAATCACACCTTACTTATTATTATTGGGTCGGGTTCTACTTGGTACGCGATGGCCGGTTATCGGTAGGGCCTTATCAAGGTACTTTAGGTTGTTTACACATTGATTTTGACCGCGGCGTTTGCGGTAAGGCTGCTCGCGAACGCGCCACCCAGGTTGTAATCGATGTTCATGCCTTAACACCGGGGACGGCGCACATTGCTTGTGATCCTAATTCTCAATCCGAAATAGTGGTACCAGTTGTAGACAAACAAGGAAACTTGCTGGGCGTTTTTGATGTAGATAGCTCAGAAATGGCTTCTTTTGATGAAGTGGATCAGCTTTTTTTGGAACGGATTCTCAATACGCATTTCTAAGCTTTTACTACTTTAGCATTTAAAAATACAATATGCCCAACTCCGAAATTCAATTTCTTGAAGGCCCCCACTCTCGTTGGCAAGAGTTTCGATTTATCTTAAAAGTGTTGGTTGATTTCATCCGCGGTTTGCGTGCCTTGCATTTCACTGGGCCGGCAGTCACGGTGTTTGGTTCTGCGCGTTTAGGCGAAGACACGTCGGAATATCAGGCTACCAGCACCTTGTCGGGAAAAGTGGCATTGCTCGGTTTCACTATTTTGACTGGCGGTGGGCCAGGTTTGATGGAAGCTGCCAATCGTGGCGCCAAAGCCGTGGGCGGACGCAGCGTAGGTTGTAATATCGTGTTGCCCAAAGAACAAAGCCACAATCCTTACCTTGATAAATGGGTCAACATCCGCTATTTTTTTGTGCGCAAGATCCTATTGGTCAAATACTCTTATGCTTTTATCGTGATGCCGGGCGGGTTTGGTACTTTAGACGAACTGTTTGAAGCGGCTACTTTGATTCAGACTGGTAAGATCAAAAATTTCCCAATCGTCATTTTTGACACCAAATACCACCACGAATTACAGGAACATTTTACCGCTATGATCAATCGTGGCGTCATTACTGCCCCGGAAATGGAATTCATTTTATTTACTGATAACGCCGACGAAGCGGTTACGTTTATTGAAGAGCACAGTATTATAAAGTTCGATTTAAGAAAATACCGCCCCCAACGCTGGTTGTTTGAAGGTCGGTAAAAAAAGAGTTGGCGCGACAGCAGTAGCGCATGAAACACAAGTCTAACAGTCCACCTAAGGAATGATTCAACAGTTAATGATGAAGAAGAGTAGATTTTCGAATTTTAAAAGGTGTATTCACTGGTCTGATTCTGGGGTCGATCATCTTTGAAAACTCCAAACGGATAATCATTTCCTTAAGCCCCTACCATCGTTTCCCTCGTAATTTCTGCCACATTTTTACAACCTGCCAACGCCATCGTCAGCTCAAAATCAGCCATTAAATGCTGAATCACATCTTGAATGCCTTGTTGTCCGCCTAGTGTAAGCCCATATATGTAAGGCCTTCCCAAACCTACGGCACTTGCCCCGAGCGCCAAAGCTTTGAACACGTCTGCTCCGCCACGTATGCCGCTGTCCATGATGATGGGAATCTGTCGGTTCACCGCAGCTGCTACTCCGGGCAAAGCTTCAATAGCGCTGATAGATCCGTCTACTTGACGGCCGCCATGATTGGAAACCACCAGACCATTGATGCCATAATCCACCGCTTTTTTAGCGTTTTCGGGATGTAAAATACCTTTCAGGAAAATCGGTAATTGGGTATGCTCCCGCAAAAAAGACAGGTCGTCCCAAGTTAATGCGGGATTGGTATAGATGCTGGTGAACAATTTGACCGCCGCCATGGGGCGTCCTGAGCGCATTTTTTGCAAAAAACTTCCTTGTCCAGGGTAGCGCTTGACGGCATTAAATACGTGGCGTAGGGTGTCAAAAGTGATTTTGGGTTTGAAATCATCTGCGCCAGGATTGGCCAAGGCTTCGTCCATCAATTTTTGAAAAACTGGATCCGAAGTGTACTGCGCGATGCCTTTGCCTTGTAAAAAAGGCAAAAAAGCCACATCCAAATCACGGGTACGCCAACCCAGTAAAGTGGTATCCAAAGTAAGAACGATGCCTTTGCAACCACAGGCTTCGGCGCGCTGTACAAAACTGGCAACCAGATCTCGCGAGCGCGACCAGTACAATTGAAAATACCGCGGACTATCACCCATTGCGCTCGCGGCGGCCTCCATAGGTACCGAAGCCTGGTTGGAAAAAACAAAGGGAATTCCAGTTTTTGCTGCTGCGCGCGCAGTCGCCAGGTCGGCATCTGGATGCGCCATTTCCGCAACGCCAATCGGCGACAACCAAAATGGAGATGGGAAATGAACGCCCAAAATGGAAGTGGATGCATCGCGGATTTCTACGTTTTCCAACATCTTGGGAATAATCCGGTATTTGCTAAACCCCGAACGGTTGTTGTGGATGGTTTCTTGATTCCCGGCTCCGCCCACTATATAGGAAGCAGCATAGGGATTCATTTTGGCAATCGCCGCACTTTCTAATTTTGACCAATCCGGTGAAATGGACGGTTTTTTACCAGTTAATCCTTCTAAGTAAATCCGGCGTTGGAGGTCAAGGGCTTTAAATGGATTCATGGCTTTTTTGGCTAAGGGTTAAATAGTGATCTTGCGGGTACGCGCACTTACGGACCAGGTTTCTACCCACTCATTATCGCGAATCACCTTGGCTTCGTCGTGTAGCGCTACCGAAGGGCAAACATGGTAGGGAACACCATAAAGTACATCGCCAATATGGATGGCATCCCAGTCTTTTACCGTCAAAATCAAGTGTTCCTCGTTTTGCCCTACTGGTTCATAATCGCTTAGATTGAGAAATTTGACACGTTTGTCAATCGGGTTTTCCGACCCTACCGATTTATGCCCCAAATCGGTGGTAATGCGTCCTGGCGCAGGTTTAGAAATAACCCTGCTGACCAGTAAGGCCGCCCATTCAACGCCTACTTCGCCCACAAAAGTGGAATACCCCCAGTCCCAGAGCAAGGTAGTGCCTGGGCTACAGAAAACTTCTTCCCGCAAGGAGGCCGGAAAAAAAGAAGGCGAACCCCCATTGATGATTTCTGGTTTGGGCAACCCAGCAGCATCGATTTGTTGAAGCAAGGGGTAAACAGGAGAGAAGTCACTGTCACTATGGCTTTTGCGCGCCTCTACTGTCAAATCCCGGATATGGCCGTCGTAAATGTGCAAACCGCGTACCTGTACCTGCGGTAAGTCGCTGATTGCTTGATACAATGCAAAGGTATGATCGTTGAGCTGAACGCCGGTGCGGTTTTGACCATTGTTGATGTCAATGTATACTTGGGCGGTCAAACTTTCAGCGGAAAACGCGGCGTCAAGCTGTTGCGCGATCGTCCAATCGTCCAAGAGTGAGGCGATCGTTGCGTTGGGAAATTTTTTGACCAACTGAAGAAAGCGCGCTACTTTGGGACCAATCAGTTGGTAGGAAATCAATACATAAGTTGCTCCCGCGTCGAGCGCCATTTCCAATTCGGCGATGGTTGCGCACTTAAAACGGGTGATTCCAGCCCGCAACTGCATTTCTACCACCGCCCCCATTTTGTGGGTCTTTACATGAGGCATCAACCGGTGCGTTTGACCACCAACGGTGTTGATCATGGCCTCGATGTTGTGCTGTATCCGATCCGGATAAACCAGCAATGCTGGCGTATCGACTTGATCAATGTTTTTTACTTCGTACCAATTCATGGACTACAATTTTTCAAAACCAAAACCAGGACCATCAGTGGGGCGCATTTCGCCATCCTCAATGATGAAACCCCCTTTTACAGCATCCTCGGCTAGATCCAAGCTGCCATCCAAATCGAGGTAGCGGGTATTGGGGCAAGCTAGTGCGGCGTGTAATCCCGCTGCAATACTAGCAATACTTTCGTCAAAACAACCCCAAAACAAATCGATTTTTGCGGCGTTAGCGATGGTCGCTATTTCAAAAGCACCCAACAAACCACTGCATTTCATCAGTTTGATGTTGAAAATACCACAAGCAGCCGGTTCCATGGCCAGTTCAAGGGCAGATTTGGCATCTTTCAGCGATTCATCACAAGCGATGTATTTGCGGATGTTGGCGGGGAGGCTTTTCATCTCCGCTTCGGTACCAACGGGGAGGGGTTGCTCGACCAATTCCAGATTTAAGTACTGTGTAGTCTCAATAAAATCAATGGTTTGTTGGGCGGTATACCCCTGATTGGCGTCCACGCGAACCTTGAAATAGTCGCCGTATTTTTCGCGTATTTTTACACAGCGTTCAATGTCTTCGACTAGGTTCAGGCCGGTTTTTACTTTCAATACTTTAAAACCTTGATTCTTGTATTCTTGAGCTTCGGCCAGGGTATCGGCTACATTTTTGATGCCAATCGTAACTGAAGTCGGTAGGCTATGAAATTTGCGACCATAAAAATCGACCACGGGAATATTCAGGTATTTTCCAAAAGCATCATGAAGCGCTAAGTCGACGGCAGTACGCGATGCCGAATGTTTGGGAAAAAGCATTTTGGTGTTGTAGATCAACTGGCGGAATTGACGAATGTCCTGACCTACAAACTGTTGAAGCGCATCAGATTGCAGGTTGTTGACGGTATCTTCCGTGCTTTCAGCAATTACAAATTCTGAAGCACAAGCGGCGCCAATGCCAACAATCCCGTTGCTCAGTTCAATTTCCAAAAAAACGTTTTCCACTTCAGTAGTGGTATCAAAAGCAACGGTATAGGGCTTGCTCAGCGCCATATCCATGCGGTAGGATCTGATTTTGCGAATATTCATGAAGGTTATTTTTTGTCGATTAAGGAACGAATAACGGGAACCAAGGCTTCAACCCCTTCTTCCAGCGGCAGCAATACCGGAATTCCCAAAGCATGGGCATAATGGCCTTGTGCAGCTTTGGCTTCTTCCAGGGAACAGCCTTTGGTGTTGAGCGATAAGGCAATTACTTTGGAGTGGTACATTTCAATGAGTTTGATCTCGCTTTCTACCGGCGGAATTTTGCCCCATTTGGGTTCATCCCCATAAAATTCCCTTTTGATTTCGTGGATCAACACCACCTGTTTTGCATTACCGGAAACCAAAAACTCTGATCCGCAAGGGCCGCTTGGATTGCGCAACGAAGATTGACCTTCCAGGAGAATTAGATCGGTTTTTTCTTCTTGATAGGCGCTGACGATGGCATGTTCCAAGTCTCCCGATACAAAGTCGTTGAGTGTGGAGTCAAAAACAAACCCATAACGCCCGCCTTGCATCCAACCCGTTTGTCCGGTGTAGATCATCTCCGTTTTGATACCGGCAGCATTGCAAGCCTGGCGGATGAAACGTGCCGTGGTACGTTTGCCCATTGCGCAATCCATTCCCATCACCGCCACGATCGGACAATCAACTGAAAAGACCGCGCCCGACCAGAAGTGGAGGTCTTTTTTAGCTTTAGGTCGGCGAACGTCAATCAAGTTTACCCCATGTTTTTCTGCTAGCGCCACCATATCGGGGCGTTCATTTAAAAAATCGTGGAGGCCATTGACAATAGAAATGCCAGATTGGATCGCCTCGCGGACTACTTCAGCCAGATCAGCAGGCAAAATACCTCCAACTGTAGCTACGCCAATGATACAATAATCTGGTTTGGGTTCCTTGGCCAGCGCATCTGCTAAGGTTGCATAAATAGGGGTGTTGCGGTTTTTACCGTCTAATATTTCACCTGCTTCTTTTCCGGCGGAGACCGCATCAATGACCGCTTTTACCGTGAACCTTTCCGAACCCCGGATGAGTCCGTGCGCTGTTTTGGCATTGGAATGGGCAAACATCCCAGCGCTCAAAACGAATGCCGTCCCTTTTGCTTGGTTTTTATCAAAAGACATAACCGTGTTTTATTTTGGAAGGAGTCAATCCCAGGAATAATTCAACAATAAGATACCACTTTTGACTTGCTCTTTTGCTGCTCTACTGCCTACTCAAACTTGCTATTCGCCTCAAAAGATAGTTGTGGCAAAAAAATAACCTAGTCAAAATTGGTACCTTATTATCGACTCGTTCCTAAGCTCTACATTATTTTACATCAACTTCTTTGATTTTTCGCGGCAACCAAACCTGCATCGGGTTGCTGCCCCGGTTGCACCAAACGTAGTAGGGTATGGCCGTTACATTGGTAGGTTGAGCAAGAATGGACATCCCGTCTTTTGCAGGTTGCATCACTGGTAGTACGCTGGAAAGGGTCACTACGCCGCCCAACAGCTTGGGTTGCAACAAGGGCTTGAACTGCGCATTTGCTGGTAGCAGGATGTTCCAGGCTTGGCCTTTGTTGTCCGCGCCTTCCACACAATACAACAATGGTCCCCGTTGAATGGCCGCCCGACCAATGTCCGCTTTGATGTTTTCAGAAGCTTCTACTTGTCGTACTTCCATGGGCAAGGTCAGCTCGACCACGTCGCCAGGGTTCCAAACTTGCTCCAAAACAGCATATCCGCGATCCATGGTAGCGGTTACCGCTTTGCCATTGACCTTAATGGAGTAGCCGCTTTTTAAAGGCTTGGAAAAATGGTATAAACCGCCCGGAGTGGCTTCGTTTTGTGCCCAGCCGGGTATGCGCATGCGCAAGGCAAAAGTTTGTTTGGCAGCGGAGGAAACTTGAATTTTCACCACGCCATCCCACGGGAAATTGGTGGTTTGGGTGATTTGTACTTCACCTTGCTCCAAGGGAATCTTGGTATTGCTGCCCACATAAAGATTGACCCAAACACTGTTGGCAGAGCTTCCATAAATGTAATCGCCAACCGAGGCTACCAAACGGGCAATATTAGCCGGACAGCAGGCGGTACCAAACCATTCCCGGCGAGCATGACGACCATTGGACGCCAGTGGGTTGCCATAGAAAAAACGATCTCCGGTGAGCGAAAGGCCATCCAAAGCGCCATTGTACAAACTGCGTTCAAGTACATCTGCGTACTTGCTTTCTCCCGTAAGTAAATTCATGCGCTGGTTCCAGAAAACCATCCCTACCGAAGCACAAGTTTCACAATAGGCATTTTCATTGGGTAGGTCATAATCGGTACTAAAACCTTCGTTACCCCCTGAAGAGCCAATGCCTCCGGTAAGGTACATGTTGCGATAGACTACATCTTCCCAAACCGCTTTCATTGCGTTCATATAGCCTGCGTCGCCAGTAGCAGTGGCCACGTCGGCCGCTCCTGTATACATGTACATGGCACGTACAGCGTGCCCGCTGATTTCTTTTTGTTCTTTAACCGGATTTAGATCTTGGCAATAAAGGGGATCTTTCCATTCGTCCCAAATAGCGCCTTTTCCATAGCCATGACCTCTTTGTTCGAGCAGCCAAGTTGCCAATTGGATGTAGCGTTTTTCGTTGGTAACATGGTACAATTTAGCCAATGCCAATTCAATCTCTTGGTGTCCAGTCACCCAATGGCGATTGGGGATGCGAAACTGTTGGTCAATGTGATCAGCCAAGCGGATGGCCACATCCAGCAATTTTCTTTTTCCGGTGGTATTGTAGTATGCAACTGCGGCCTCGATGAGGTGACCAGCGTTGTAGTCCTCATGTTTTTCCATGTCGGTCCAGCGCTTCTCCTCAGTATTCAAAGTGAAGTAAGTATTTAGGTATCCATCTGGTTGTTGGGCGGCAGCTATTTTATCGATCCATTCATCGGCTTTGAGTTCAATGGCAGGATCAGGATGGTTTTTTAGCGAGTAAGCAATGGCCTCCAAGGCTTTGTATACGTCAGAATCATCGTAATAAATGCCTTCAAATTTGCCAGAATGCTTGGCGGCATTTTCAAAATTACGGATTCGTGGAGTTTTGACTTCGGTTTGTTCGATACAGGCTTTAAGCGTTGCCGTTGCTACTTTCTCTTGTTGCGGATGCCAGAAAGCGTCGGTGATCTGAACCTTGGAAAAGCTGACCGGCTCGTATTGCCGAGCTACAGTTTGCGCATAGGTACTATTGATCAGTTGAAAAATCGCAAGTGCGAATAGGATGGTTTTTTTCATTGTTGATGCTTAATGTAAGTTGATGCAGTTGAATTTGTCATTGAAACCCCAATTGAATTCCTGGACAAATGTTATTGCTCTCCAAAATACAAAAAGCAGTAGAATATCAAATAAAGTTGGCATAAAAGGGGGCTAATTGAACTTACATCTAGGCTAGTCACCATTGCTGGCGACACCAAAAACCATCGTTATATTGATCTTAGGTAAGGTCTAAAGGCTCGGTAGTAGTTTCCATGGGAAATCAATTTAAGTTATAATAGAGTTGGTTTTAGTAATGGTTCTTTGGCGGCGGTGTGGAAAAAGATAGCCTGCCTTTTGGAATAATGCATTGTAATTTTTTATAATTCAAAACAAAAAGTAAAGCTTTTTTTGTAATAATTAATTGTTCGCGACAAAAATAGCCTGAGGCCTAGGGCTATTTGATGTAAAAATCCGACATGCTGTAAGTTGACACTAGATTGGTCAAAAAAATTGCAGCTGGTAAAATTTATCAAAATAGTGTCGTGATCGCTACACAATTTTATTTTTTTTCAAAAATTGCCAATTTGTTCGCCTTTAATAAGAAAAAGACGAGCTATGTATGCTAATAGCCAAACTCATCCCTTTATGCCTTTTTTTAAAACCTTACCTGGTAGAGCATGTTGAAGATAACGATTTTGTATTTCTTATTAACCAAAAAATGAATCAGTTATGAAATTTCAGTTTGTGAAAATTTCCCCAAAAACTTTGTTGTTTCCCCTAATTGCTGTCTTATTGTTTTTCCAAACTACTTCCTGTAAGAAAGACAAGGTTGAACCTTCGAAGACCATTACCCAGACCGTGGTAGACGGTGCAGACTTTACTTTATTGGAAGCGGCCGTAATTAGAGCTGGCTTGGCAGATGCTTTGGCTACGGGTAGCTTGACGGTTTTTGCACCAACAGATGCGGCATTTAAGGCAGCAGGTTTTGCTGATGTTGCTGCCATCAATAGTACTTCAGTCGACGTATTGAAGGCGGTACTGCAATACCACGTTATTGCCTCAAAAGTGCTTTCAACTGATATTGCAACTGCTGACAATCAGGCCACAAAAATGCTAAGCAACCAAAATACTTACATTACTAAGAATGCCAGTGGAGTTTCCATCAACGGTGCAAAAGTAACCCAGGCCGACCTGTTGGCTTCCAATGGGGTTATTCATGTTATTGACGCAGTACTTTTTCCACCAGCACTTGATGTTGTTGGTGTGGCTTCAGGAAATGCCAATCTCACTTATTTAGTGGCAGCGGTTACCCGGGCAGGTTCAGGCGTGGTAAGTGCTCTGACCGCGGCTGGTCCGATTACCGTATTTGCACCAACCAATGCGGCATTCATCGCTGCTGGGTTTCCTACTATAGCTTCTATCCAAGCTGCAGCTCCAGCAACATTGGCCAACATATTGACTTATCACGTGGTGGCTGCTCGCGCTTTTTCTACCAATCTAACCAATGGTGCGGTGTTGACAACTGCGCAGGGAGGTACTGTTAAGGTGACCATTGCTGGCTCAGCAGTAAGTGTTACTGGCAAAAATAATGGTACCAATGCTTCGAATGTAACCATCGCCAATATTTTGGCTACCAATGGCGTAATACACGTCATTGACCGGGTATTGTTGCCATAATTTTCAGGATATTTTTAGGTGTTAAAAAACTTTGGGGCGGTTCCAGTAATGGAATCGCCCCAAAATTTTGGTAAAAAAACCAGACCTTCTAAAATCGCAAAAGTAATCTATTGTTTTTTGTAAGTAATGGTCATACTTATTGCCTTAGTAGGATTGGGTGTTCTGGAATTTTGATTGTAATCGAAATTCCAAATCATCGCATCACCTTTGATTTGGTAGGTATACATGGCATCTGGTACCAGTTTCTCATCTACTGTTTTTATGGTAATTTTGTTGCCATTCAACTTGTAAGGGGTGTCGGCAAATAAATTAGCCATTGCCGACATGGTTTTTTGACAATCTGCTGGAATAATCGTCTTTTGCATCCCACCCGGAGTAAACTCATAACGAATACCCGCTGAGCATGGTATGTTTTTTTCTACCGCTGCCTGTACTTCGGTACTTTTACCTTCCTTATTGACAACAATTACTGAGGTTCGTTTCCATTTGCCAATCAAGCTTTGTGCAAAAGTGTTGGAAGGCTGAAAAAACAAAAAAGCTAGGAATAAAATAGTAGTGATCCGTCTGCTGTTCATTGATTTTTTATTTTGCAAAACGTTTGAAATACCAACCAGAGTATCCAATCGCTAATATCCCTAATATAGCAAAGCCGACACCCGAAAAATTGTAAAAATTTAAAAATTCTGATTTTTGTTGCAATGAATTTTTCAAAAAAAGCAATGCACAATACCCAAAATAGCCCATCGTATCGACAAAGTACATAAAATAGCCCACATTGCCTTTATCCCGGGTCATAGCCAATAAGCGTTCAAAAAGGGTAGTGTGGATGGCAACATAAGGCACATAAAATCCTAAACCGATCCCCACCATGTACCAAAATCCATCCAAACCCATCTTTAACCCGGCTATCGAAATCAAAACCAATATAAATCCCGCAATCGACAATACGATTCCGGTATAAAAAGCTTGGCGATTAGAGCTAATAAGCACCACCAAGCCGTTAATCAACATGACGCCGAAGGCTACAAATAATTCTGATTGGGTAAAAACGGCAGGTATCCCTTTGTAACCTAAATCTGCCCAAATTTCCGGCGCAAAATCGGCGCGCATGCTACGCAATAAAGTCACCAACAAATAAGCCAAACCTAAACTGAGCATACCGGGAGCATATTTTTTAAAAATTGCTTTCCGTTCCGTAGCCGTCATAGGGTGCCTTTCGGATCGATGTTCGGTATCTTCCACGCTGGGGAGTGGAATTTTGGTGAGCATCCAAATAAAGATGGCCAAGGGTATAGAAAAAATCAATCCTGCTGAAAATGGCATCCAATAATCGCTAATGCCATTTTTTAGCAAATAACTACCAACCGATTTAGTAAACCCATCTGCAACAATAAAACTGGTACATAATCCAGCTACGAGTGCTTCCGTCATTTTACGCCCTTCAAGATAGCCTTGAATGATGCCAAAAATCATCCCCAGAGGCAATCCGTTGAAAAACAATAAAACAAAATTCCAAGGCGCGGGGACTAAACCAAAAAACAACAGCATCAGTTGTGCAAAACCAATATATAAAACCAACAGGAGGGCGCGTTGGTTATGACGAATCTCAGAAACAACTTTAATGCCGATAAACTTAGATAGGGCGTATCCGATGGTTTGGGAAACAACCAATACAGTTTTATAACCGATTCCGCAAAGGTATTCATTGGCATAGACTCCGACTGTAAATGGTTTTCGAAAACCGTACATGCAAAAATAAGCTCCAAATGCCGCCACAATGGCCCAGATAAAACTATTATAGACCCGAGTTAGGCCGGTTGGCGTTTGGGCAGAATCGGAACTCATCTTTATTGGTTTGTACCGGCTTTTAAACTGGCCTTCATTACATCGGTAAATGCTTCAATGGGCGGCGTTACCATTTCTGGATCTTTGGCGAGATCGTCCCATTTTCTCAATTGAACTGCATCTACAAAAAACGGATTCAAGCGAAATGTGGCCTGTTCTTCTTCGTCCATTGGGCCGCCTTGCAGCGCCAAACTTTGAATAGATGGCGGACTTAGGATTTCCAAATAACCGGGTTCCGCAGCCGCTAAATAACGTTTTGCTTCAACATGTAGTCGTGCGGGTTCTGCTACCGCAGCGCCAAAATGTTTTTCTAAAAAACGCGCTGCCAAGGCTTCATGCAAATCGTCGATGCCTTTATCTGGAGCTTCATTGGGTAGATCGTGCAAGATATGACCGATATCATGCAGCAAGGAGGCCGCAATTAAATGTACCGCAGCGCCATTTTGTTGGGCATGGGTGGCGGTCTGTAAGGCATGTTCCAGTTGAGAAACCGACTCGCCGCCGTACTCTGAATGTCCCCGCCTATTAAAAAGAGTGATGATGGTATCAACAATGTTTTCCATTTCGCTGGTTTTTTTGTGAAATTATTTCTTTTTACGAAAAAAATATTGATTAAAAGTAAAATTAATACAAAATTAAGGCTGGTAAAAAAATTGTTTAAATGTAAAAGGAATGCCATTATTGGTTTTGTCTAAATAACCAATTTGCAGCTCGAGGCCAAGATTATCCTGGAAATATTCCAGTCGCAAAGGGTGTAGTCCTTTTTTCAGGGAGATGTAACCCGTTCTAAAAGCGGGGCGATGCCAGCCGTCATTGTCTACCACCAGTTGATCATAAATGTAGAGCTTAGAACCATCATCAGAGTAGGTGTACAAATTGTAAATACCATCTTCTGGTACTTCTATCCAACCTTCAAATAAAAAAGCGTAATTGGTCAAGCGCGGCGCGGCGATGGCGTCTACTTTGAAATCTTGCGCGATGCCTTGTTTTACTGGTTTTAGGGTGGAGAAGTTGGGGAGTTTGGGGAAAGTTCCTTCGTAGTATTTATAACTCAAACCAGGCTTCAAACCTTTTAATACCAACCCTTTTTTAGCTTCCGTTTTTCGGTATTCTTTTTCCCAAGTATTGCTCGCTGCATCTCCAGACGGGGTAAAAAAACGTGCTTTGATGTTGGTAGTGGCTTTTAGGTTAATTGATGATTTGTAAATCGGGGATTGAGCGGTTGGCGTAGATCCGTCCAACGTATAGCGCAAGGGCAGCTCGTTTTTGGGACGTTTAAGCTCTACTGTATGTTGATCTGAAAAAACATTTTGCGTAGTTCCTTCCACGTTGTTCGCCCCAAAAACAATCGGAATAGAAAGCGTTCCTTCTAATGCAAATGGCGGTTCAAGAAAAGGCGAAGGAGCACGCAATTGCCAATCCAACTCAAAAGGATCGGCGCTTGCCAATTCGACTTTACCGATCAGGTTGAATTGAAAGGTCAAAGTTTGGCTGGTATTGGGGAGGATGTTCAACATGAATTTTCCATTATCGGGCATTAACTGGTGGTGGTGAAACAATTTGCCTTCAAAATGTAGGGTGTCGTTTCCGGTGTTGTTGATGGTAAGGTTGGCAAGCCCTTTTTTATCGTCAATTTGTAGCAACTGCTGCTGAAAATTGACGGCATTTAGTATAGCTTTTGATTTGGCCAGGTTTTTTTCATCAACTACATCATCGTTAATCAAACCGCTCATGGCTAAGTTGATCATTTCCGGACCATTGTCGGTCATGGTGATCCAGCTTACCTGGTCAAACTCTTGAAAACGTGGCCCGCGAAGCCGACTCCCGCCACCCGTAGTAGCCAGGATGTAATAATTACGGTTGTTGCGTACCGCCTTGAGATAACCATGATTGTGACCAGCAAAAACGGTGTATTTACGGTTTTGGAGCGCCGCTTCGATTTCGCCAAATCCATTGAAGGCTTTGTAATTCCAAACCGGATGGTGCATAAACAGCATCGTCCAACGCACATTGGGGTTGTCGCTCAAGGCTTTTTTGACATAATCTACTTGTGCCTGGTCAATGATCACGCCTTGATCATCATTGGTATCCATCGCGATAAAAAGCACGTCTTTGTACACATAATGATAGTAGGCGCGGCCATAACGCTCTAGCCAGAGGTTGCGCATCACGCCATTGGAAATATCGTGGTTGCCAGGCAGCGCAAAAAAACGCATGTTGAGGTTTTTCATAAAACCGTCCCATTCTGCCCATTCTTTGTCGAGCTGGGTGCGATCCTTGGTGTATCCTTCAATAAAATCACCAACACTCATGACAAACTCAGGATGTAGCAAATTGAGTTTTTCCAAGGCTTTTTCAAAAACGCCTTCGCGGTGCCCGCCAGTGCGATCACTGACAACCGCAAATTGAAAATTGCGCGGATTGTTTTCAAATGGGCGAGTAGACCAAGGCAAAGCTTTGCCCGTAGTATCCGCTTGAAAATCTTTGTTTTGCGCGGTAAGCGTAATACTGATGAACAGGAGAAAATTCAGTAGGATAAGATAATATCTATTGAACATGATGGATGAAATTTATTGTTGACTCAATTTCTTATGATTACTTGGCGACCAAAGAAACGCATTTTGTGTTACCTGAATATTAATTGCTGGTTAAGTAGGTCATAATATTAAATGCTGGGTTTTAAAGTGACAATTTTTTCTTCAATCAAGGAAAAAACACAGCTGTAGTATTGCTCCTGCTAACTGAGCTCTACGATATTTAAACCAACCTCGGACGTAGGGATTATGCTCAAGGAGAAAAGGTTTACCAATTTTGATTTTAAGTGGCAGGAGGGTTATGGAGCCTTTTCATATAGCCATTCAGCATTAGATCAAGTCATTAGTTATATTGCCAATCAAAAAGAGCACCATAAAAAGCTAACTTTTAGAGAAGAGTATACAGGTTTTTTACGTAAGTTTAAAATTGAATATAAAGATGAGTATCTATTTGAATGGATAGACTAGAGCAGATTTGAC
>JBBRGN010000039.1:0-22971 GCA_038240665.1 Chitinophagales bacterium
GTTACTGGTGCCCAGTTTTGGCCGCCGTCTTGGGTTTTCCACAGACCACCGCCAGTAGCACCAAAATAGTATTCATTGGGTCGGCCAGGACTACCCGTGCTTCCCAGAGATCGGCCCCCGCGATTAGGGCCGATGTTGCGCCATTTGAGTTTATCAAAAAATTGTGGTTCGTAAACCGGCTTTGCGGTATTTTGACCCATCAAGGGCAAAAGATAAGCCGTACTAATCAACAGCAAAGCGAGGATGCGTATGTAAAGGATTTTACGGTGCATTGGTAAAGATTTGGTAAGGAAAAAATGATCAGGAATGTGTCAATAATAAAGAGTCGATTTTGCCGCTGTATTTTCTATCTTTTTTCAACAGCTTGACCATTTGTTCTAAAAGATAGTGATCTGACAACAAAATAGCGCGCTTAAAATGGCTACTTAATATTGATTCATTCCTAAAGGCGAGGCCTCTGCAATACAAGATAAAAAAAAGCTGAAAAAGGGAAGCTGCGTTTTATCAATGAAGAGCCTTTTGAAGCCAAATGACGTTTATGAGTAGACGAAGGTAGGAGCGAGGGGCTTTATTGAACAAGGAGCGCTAGACTTCTAGGGGGTGTTTTTTTGGTTGATTTCGCGGCAAGCAAGGGGGAATATTTGTTTATGGTAAGAGCAGAAGGTTTATTAAGCAAGTCTTTTTTAAGATGTATCCGTAAAAATTATTCCAATTTATCATAGGTGTAGTTATCATTTGACGTAAATTCATGGGAGGTCTTTACCCTAAGGCCTCGAAAATAAAGGTTCTTGAAAACACATGATTTTGAGGGTTTTAACAAATTTAAAAAGTATTGATTTTCAATTTTTTTTTAAAAATTTATCCAAAGTACATCAAACGGGAACTACACCCACAATAAACATGGTATTCTTATCGGTAAGCAAATAAAGTAAAAACGGACTAATATTTCAATGGCGGCCCAACGACTTTCATATCGTGTTCGGAAAATATTTTGGCACCTTGCTCAGGAGTTGGTGGTCCGGTCAATTTGGCGATGGCCCGGAAATAATCTTCCATTTTTCCAGAAGGCTGGAAAAAGAACAACATTTTTCCTAGCGTTGACAATTGAGCAAAAGTATGGGGGACGTTTCGAGGTAAAAAAATGGTATCTCCTGGTTTAAGGTTAAATTTTTCTTCCCCTACTTGAAAGAGGTATTCCCCGGCTTGAACAACAAAGATCTCATCTTGATTGGGATGAACATGTAAGGGCGGCCCTCCTTTTTCATTGCCAGTATATTCAAAAATGGTCAAATTGCCATCGGTATCCGCAGCGGAGACTTTGATGTCATTTGGACTTTTGCCACCGATCAAGGTTTTTTCACCAAAACGGCTTTCTTTGGCTTTTACCACAAAACCTTTGTCGGCTCTTTTGGACAGCGGATTGACATTTTTTCCAATGGCAATAGTGGGAATGCTAATGGCTGTTGCGAGAATGAACTTTCTTCTTTGCATAAGTTTATATTTATGCTACAAAAATAGGAGCCGAGTAAGCAGAAGTATTGGTACAAAAACGACATTCTCAATAAGTATCGGCCTCGCCAAATTTTCTTTCTGGAGCAGCAAGATCAAGGGCGTGAAAATCAATCGGTGTCTTGGAAGTAAAGGCCTTATAATCTTTAGCGAGGTGCTGATAATCATAGTACCCAGCATTCATAGCGATGCTCAGCCAATCCAAATCAGCATGTTGGTTGCGTAGGCGATAGGCATTTTCAAAACGGACGATGCGATTAAAATGCTTGGGAGGAATTCCCATGCGCTCCATGAATTTACGTTCGTATTGCCGCAGACTCAGGTAGGATTCTTTGGCCAACCATTCGATGGGCATTGGTGTTTTGGCTTGCAACATCAATTTACTCGTAAAATCCAAAGGATGAAAATCATGCTTGCTGCGCTGGATTAATTTCAATAAAAAAACTTCAATAATGGCAATCATTTTCCGATGATCGGGAGCCTCGCTCAATTTGGCATTGACTTCTTTGATGTCTTTAGAAAAAATAGCTTCGGCATCAAGATATTGATTGGTCAGTTCAAAGGAAGGAATGTTGGTCAATCGATACAAAGCGCCCGGTAGGAAAACCACTTGAATAACGCAGAATCTTTTACCCACGTAGCGATTGGTCACCACATTGTGTTGTCCGATCAGTGCCGACTTTACATTACTCACCAGTTTGCTTTGGTCGGCATATGCTACTATTTCGGTGTCATAGGGATAAAAACTAAGACAATGCTCAGGACGGGGCGGGTAAGGCTTAAAGGGGATATTTTCGATATTTTCAAACGAAAAATCCACAACTCGATATACGCGTACATGATTACACAGGGCCAAGCTTGGAAGGAAATTGGATAACACCATGGTAAAGTAACTTGGTTTAAGAGTTGGTGCAAAGATAGGCAGTATGGCAACAAAATAACTTAGTCTATTTTGATACCTTATTATCGAATCATTCCTTATATTGAATAACCTTACCAAAAAATTGAACGATGAGATTATCCATGCTACTGATTTTTTTGACCCTTGGTCACTTTTCCTTTGCCCAAACCAATTTTCACGGCAAATGGAAACCCCTTTTCAATGGAAAAAACCTGAAAGGCTGGGACGTCAAAATTCGGGGGCATGTGCTCAACGACAATTTTGCCAATACGTTTCGGGTAGTAGATGGGAAACTTCAAGTGGGCTATGAAGGCTATAAAGATTTCAGCGAACAGTTTGGACATCTTTTTTATCAAAAATCCTTTAGCCATTACATCGTTGCCGTGGAATACCGCTTTGTAGGCCAGCAAGCACCCAATGGTCCAGATTGGGCTTTTAAAAACAGCGGCATCATGATACATGGTCAATCTGCGGCCAGTATGGTCAAAGACCAAGACTTCCCCATCTCCATTGAAGTACAATTGCTAGGCGGATATGATGACAAAACGGAGCGCCCAACTGCCAACTTATGCACGCCAGGTACCCACGTGGTGATGAATGGCAAATTGTTTGAAGATCATTGCATCAACTCCAGTTCAAAAACTTACCGTGGCGACCAATGGGTGCGCGTGGAGGTGATGGTATTGGGTGATTCTATCGTCAAGCACATCGTCAATGGCGATACGGTGCTTACTTATTACAAACCCCAGATTGGCGGTGGGGTAGTGAACGGTTATGATCCGGCGGTAAAAAAAGACGGGCAATTGTTGCGTTCCGGCACCATCTCTTTACAAAGCGAGAGTCATCCAATTGAATTTCGGAAGGTAGAAATTATGGATCTTGAAAGGTATTTTCGAAAAAAAGGAAAATAAAAAAAGTGCCAAAGGCTGTCAAAATATACCCGAGAGCCCTTGGTGTTTAGCAATGATTCAATCTTCGCTTCTTTTGCGGAAAAAAATATCTCCGCTGATCGATTCCGCCCAGATGTTTTTCCCGCCACCATTTAAACTGGCCGATACAGTCTTGTTGTAAGACGTACTGTTTTTACTCAGCGGAATATCGAAATCAGTGTAAATTTCGCCAGTTACGCTATGAAAACTCAGCTCAGAAGACGTTTTGATCGGACGGTCGATGTCTACAAATCCACTGATGGTTTTGGCGCGTAACTCGCCAGTCGAGCCTTTGATTTCAATATCGCCAGAAATGGTCTCTATATTTAGCGAAGTTTCCGCCGGTAAAATGATAGTGTAATCCACTCGGAAACAAATGCAGTTTTGCTCCCATTTTGAAGCCTTGGACTTAGAACCTACCAATGTGGAATCACATTGGTGGCACCAGCAACAGTTGAAACTTTTTCCAAAGCCTTCTTTTTTTAGGTTGGTTTCTATACGCAATTGGTCTTTGTCCTCTACCACATTCATGGTATGAAGTTGTTTGATTTCTTCATTGGTTGCCTGAATCGTTGTAGTGAATTGTAACGTTGCCTGATCCCCGATTTTGACGATGATGTTGCGGGCAAAAGGCAGTTTTAGCACCGCTTTTTTACCTACAGGCATGGCATAGGTAGCTGTTGAAGGCTCGCCATATACTTGTTTGCTTTCCTGCGTTGCCGTGTTTTGAGCATGGCTAGAGCAGCCCGACATGATGGTCAGGAACAGAAAAAACAGATTTTTCATGTTGGTAATGATTTAGGAGTGAGTAAATTTGACTACAAAAGCAAAGGCATTATTTTTTACGCAAGTAGAGGTCGCCGTTGATGGATTTTAAGGTTAACTCTACGCCGCTGCCGTTTAAAGTAGCTCCCTCAACGTTGCGTCGAATGGCTTTGAGTCCCTTACTATTGGCATTTTCAGCTGGAAACTTGACGTCAGCATCCGTATATACTTCACCATTGATGGTATAAAAAGACAGTTTTGCTTTGGTATCGCTGGGAATGGTGACATCCACAAAACCATTAATGGTACTGATGTGCGAAGGTTTGCTTTGGTTGAGTTTGGAAAATTTGACTTCCATATCGCCATTCACCGAATTAGAAACGACTGGGCCCGTAACGTTTTCTAATTTAATGTTGGAACTTTTGCCAGTGATCTCAATTTCTCCGGTGACATCTTTGATGTGAATGTCTTCACTTTGCCAATCTTGAACTTCAATTTTGATATCCGTGTTCAGCGGAACCTTAATCTTGTAAGAAATTGTTGTTGATCGCGCTTTACTGATCGTCATCACTCCGCCAGCTTCTTGAATCTCCAATCCTACGCCCGTATTGTCTTCAGCGCTGTTGTAAAGCGATTTGAGTCCTTTGGCCCGAGCGGGAGGTTCGCTCCATCCGTCAGCGCTTTCGATGATCAATTCATTGCCATTGTAGCCGCTGATTTCAAGTTGACTTTTTTCAATCAGGAAATTGACTTTAGGATTGCTCCCACTAAAAGCTTTTTTAAAGGTTTTTTGAGCGCTGAGCGTTGTCAACAACAACAGCGTTGCTCCAAGTAAAAACAGATGCTTCATGATGTTTTATTTATCCGGTGAAAAAATCACAATAAGCTGCCAACACTCTCGGCGGCTTTTGAACGCACTATTTCCATGAGATTGGGATTGTCCATTAAGGCGCGCAAAGGCGCAACTGCTCTTTTATCACCTAGGGCGCTCAAAATCTCAATGATGATGATCTGCACTTCGGGGCTTTCCTGGTTTTTTAGGCCATCAATCAGCGCAGTTTTGGCCGTTTCATCATGGCCAAATGTACCCAAAGCCTGAGCCGCCTTCATACGCACATTGACCATGTCGTCAAAATTGAAGGTATAAATCAAGGCTTTGATGACTTCAGGACCTACTTTTTGTTGTTCCAGTACATTAACGGCCTGGATGCGATCGCTGGCACTGGGTTTTTCCAGCATAGCCAGCAGGAGCATTTTTTGAGTACTGCGCATCTCTTGGTGCAGCGCAAGGATTTCAGCTTGCTGTTGTTGATTGACCTTCCAAAACCACGCAAATCCAAATCCAATGAGCAATAAGGCAGCAGCAGCGCCTAACTGCCATTCGCGTTTTTGAAATGTCAAGAAGGGGCGTGCCCTTCCTGGCCAGTTGGGTGATTGGAGATGATTTTTCTCCGCGAGCAAAAATGTATTAAAGTGTTGATCCAAAGCTGCCGAAGGCTGTTGCTCAGGCATGCCTTCAAATGTTTGAAGGGACTGTCTTATCTCTTCGAGCATGCTGTGCAAAGCGGCATCATTGGCCAATTGAATTTCCAATTGTTCGCGTTCTTTACCAGCAAGTTTACCATCGAGGTAATCCAAGAGTAGCGCAGCGGTGGTATCGTTTATCATTTTTTTTCCATTTTAAAATAAAGGGTTCGGAGTAGTTGCAGCGCGCGAAAAATTTTCACCTTCACGGCACCTTCACTAATGCCTAATAACACTCCCACTTCGGCGTATTTCATTTTTTGATACCGGGTCATCAACAAGATTTCCAATTGGTCTTTGGGGAGCTGTTGCATGGCTTTTTCCATTTGCACAAAATTTTCCTCCTGTTCTAACCAGGCGCCAGTTCCATTTTCACTGAAAGCGGCGGTATTTTCATAAGCTCCGATCTCTTCTTGTCGTTGATAACCCCTCTGGCGCTGAAAATCGGCTTGTACATTGCGGGCTATTTGGTACAACCAGGTGCGAAAAGCCAAACCGTGACGAAAACTTTTTCGGTATTTGATCACCCGTTCAAAAACGGTTTGGATCATGTCCTCGCTAGCTGCCCGATCAAAACCCAAGCGCAGAAAAAAGTTGAACAAATTGACCCGATACCGCTGAAATAAGACAGCAGCCGCATCCAGCTGATCAGCGGTCAGTTGTTCCATCAAAACTTCGTCGGTTTGGTAAGGTGTACGGTTCATTCCGTTTGGTTTCAAAAAGGGTTACTGGGCATTTGGGGAAAGGTTACAGGGGGAAAGTGAGCTTTTTTTATTAGAGTAGAAATTGGTTCAAAATTGATGATGATTTTTTTCGGAGTTTAAAAAATCTTACCCGGATTCAATATCCCATTTGGATCCATTGCCATCTTCAAACGCCGCATCAATCCAATCTCCGCCGGCGTACGACTCAAATGCAACCAATCTTTTTTCTCCAACCCTACGCCATGCTCGGCAGTAATGGAGCCTCCAATCTTGACCAAAGGGCGAAACATGATTTCTTCCACGCGGTGCCGAGTGGCTAGGTCATTTTCCCCACAGCAAACAAAAGGGTGCAAATTTCCATCGCCCAGGTGTCCGAAAAAATAAACGATGGCAGTGGGCCAGGTTTTTTTTAGTTCCACAACTACTTCCGTCGCATAAGCCTCCATGGCCGAAATGGGCATACTGACATCAAATAAAAAAACAGGTTGATGTACCGAAAATATGAATTCAATCTGTTCTCGGATGCCCCAAAACCATTCCAGCTCCTGCTGACTGCGCGCAATAGCGGCATCGGCAATCCAGCCATTTTCAAAGGCTGTTTCCAGAAATGTTTGGAAATGAGCTTGATCCCGCTCTGGGTGATGACCCGCTGCCTCCAGCAATACGAAATAGGCAAAATGCTGTGGCAAAGGTGCTGCAAAACGTGAGGGAGGAGAAGTCATCAGTTGGTAATAATTCTGCCACAATAATTCATAGGTGGTCAAGGCGTGACCCAGTTCTTTTTTGGCAAAACGTAAAAATTCAGCAGCCTGGGCAAAACTGTTGAGCGCTACGAATGCGGTGTTTTTGCTTTCTGGAACTTCTTTCAATTGAAGTACAGCGCGTGTAATGATGCCCAAAGTACCTTCTGTACCAATGAACAACTGTTTTAGGTCGTAGCCCGCATTGTTTTTCATTAACACATTCATGGACGAAACAATGGTTCCATCCGCTAAAACAGCTTCCAGTCCCAGTACCAATTGTCGGGTCACGCCATAGCGGATGGCTTGCAAACCACCGGCATTGGTGGAGATGTTGCCACCAATCATACAGGTTCCTTTTGAACCCAAATCCAGGGGAAAGAAAAGTTTTTTTGACGCTAAATACGCCTGGAGATTTTGTAACACCACTCCTGCTTGTACAATAGCAATCCGGTTTTGTTCGTCCACCTGTTCAATGGCATTCATGCGCTCCAGGCTGAGGGCAATATCGGTAGCGCGGGTATAAGCGCCGCCCACTACGTTGGTTAGTCCGGCATGTGGCACTACAGATTGACCAGCTTTGTTGCAAATATCAAGGGCAATCGATACTTCTTCGGTGGTGCGGGGCAATAGGAGCGCTAAGCAATCGAGGTTACCAGTATTGATCCAATTACTGGCCAGGCGTTGCGCGGCGACTTCGGGAAGGAGAACGCAATCTGAACCGAGCGCATCTACTAGCTGTTGGACAACATTCATAGCAAACTGTTTTTGTAAAAAAGAGGTATTAACCGAATTGGAAAATTTAAAGGCATTGGGAGGATTCCTTTGCTATAACAAGCTAAAAATCCAACTTGTGCCCTAAAATCGGCGTCAAACTGTCTCAATAAAAGGTGAAAATCGAATGGGTAGCCCGATCTTACCCGATGTTGTTGCCATTAGCGGGATGGAGCACGCTCTGGGATAGCGTAGCCTATTTTGGACGCTAAAATAGCCTACTTTGACAATTTATGATCCTGATCAAAGATGAGCGCTGAGCGCTGGCGGAAACAAGGAGGAGGAAAAGAACTACAGTTTTTTCTTAAAAATGGGGACAGTAGAACAAGGCTCGCCGTACATAATGCTTTGGGCAAAAGGCTGCAATAAACGGGTCAATTCCAAATAGGCGGAAGGCGGAACCGGCTTGTCGCTACAACCTTTGATCACGATTTTTTGCCCAGCGTAGCCACTGGTATCAATTTGACTTAAAGCGCGGTTGAAGGCTGATTTGTAATATTCCTCGGCATTCCCTTGAAAGATATCTTTGGCAAAGGGAGCAGCATAAGCCACCACCAGCATGTAAGCCCATACCGGAATGATGGCATCCGCAGTACAATAAGTCAGGAGGATTTTGTTTTCGTACTGCGT
The DNA here is from genome assembly GCA_038240665.1 of Chitinophagales bacterium. Classification (GTDB taxonomy): domain Bacteria; phylum Bacteroidota; class Bacteroidia; order Chitinophagales; family Saprospiraceae; genus Haliscomenobacter. Next base: position 8,477 of record JBBRGN010000039.1, read on the forward strand.
CCAATCATGGATTTTCAGGGCTTCCCGAAAATCTTTTTCCTTTAAAATCAAACCCATGAACAAATAATCGGTCAGGTCGAAATGGGCGATTTCACCTGCGGGGAAAAAATCTTCAAGGTTAATGGTAGTTAAACCGCTTTGCGCTACCCGATTTACCAATGGTTGTTCTTCAATCATGGTTGATGTTTCTGCTATTCAGGAAGGGCGTCGTCTGTGGGGACATTCGCGCTTTCCTCAAAATTTTCGTCAATTGGATTTTCGGCGCCGATGAGATTTTCGGGTTCTCTGAATTCTTTGGGTTGCGGCAGGTCTTTCATGCTTTTCAAACCAAAATAATTCATAAACTTTTCTCCAGCGCCGTAGAGCAAGGGCCGACCTGGGCCTTCACTGCGTCCAGCTATAGTAACAAGTTCCTTTTCCAATAGTTTTTGGATGGCATAATCACAGTTAACGCCACGTATTTTTTCCAAATCACTTTTGGATACGGGTTGTTTATAGGCGATGATGGCCAAGGTCTCCAAAGCAGCACGAGACAAGCGTTTGCGTGTTTTTTGCTTCAGCAGCGTACCGACCGTTTGGAAATAAGCGCCTTTGGTCAAAAACTGATAGCCTTCGGCAATTTCCACTATTTCAAAGGCATATTCCTCTTGCTGATACCGTGTTCTGAGTTCCTGGATTACGTTCTCCAGTTCTTCCGCATTGAAAGCAATGCCAAAAGATTCTTCTAATACCGAACCAATTTCGTCTAGCGTAATGGGCGCATCGGCGGTAAAGATCAGACTTTCAATATGTTGGGCTAAAAAATTCAATTTGTTTACCGTTTTGAAGGTAAAAATACAGAATTTTTCAGCTTATCTCATATAGAATAAGCCATCAAAACACTAAGCACTCATTCGCCCAATTGTTTGCGCCGAATGTAAGACAGTAAAATAGCGAGAAAAAAAACGACTACAAAAAAAACGACCCCAATCCATTTGGCTTTTTGCACATCTTGACGTTCACCCTGTAAGCGAGCGTTGCGAATGCGTTTTGGGCGGGTGTCTACTTCGTTGTTGATCTCAAAATCGTAAGTAGGTTGTCCAGATTTTTCAGCTAATTTGATCTCGCACAACTCATCTTCGATAAAAAAAGTGTAAGATTTGGGTGCCATGACGTTGAAATCAATCAGGATTACCTGACCGTTGCAATGCACCATGAAATGCCCGGTTTTGGCGCCATGAAAAAGGCCGATGATGTATTGTTTGCCCTCGGGACTAGAATATCGCCAATTGAATTGTGCCACGTCTTTACTAAATTAGTTGTTGGCATCAATTTAAGGTTTTTGCCTAGTCGATACAAGCATTGGGAACATCAAAAGAAGTTAAAATTTTATACCATGTTCTACAAATTCAAAAATTTTCAGCCGGTAGCGCACGAAACGGCTTTTGTCCACCCGCAAGCTGCGGTAACTGGAAATGTGCTTATTGGTCGCGAAGTATACATTGGGCCGGGTGCAGCGGTACGCGGGGATTGGGGCGGCATTGTCCTTGAAGATGGTAGCAATGTCCAGGAAAATTGCACCATCCACATGTTCCCAGGCGTCACAGTACGCTTGATGGAGGGTGCACATATGGGGCACGGAGCCATCGTTCACGGGGCGATCATCGGCCGCAATGTGTTGATTGGTATGAATGCCGTGATCATGGACGAAGTGGAGATAGGGGATGAATGCATCATCGGCGCGCTTACTTTCATCAAGGCCGGTTCCAAAATCCCGCCCCGTAGTTTGGTCGTCGGCAATCCGGGGCGCATCATTGGCGAAGTGAGCGATAAAATGTTAGAATGGAAAACCCAAGGAACCGAACTTTACCGCCAACTTCCTTATGATTTATACGAAACCCTCCAACCCTGCGAACCGCTGCGGACTATTCCAGCCGACCGATCGATTCAAGAACAAACCTACAGTATTTGGAAAAAAACCGCTGAAATATCAAAAAAGATGTAATTTTACAAACGAACGTTCATTCGTATTTTTTATATTGTACTTGAATAAATGAAGCAATGAACCTACAAAATTACGCCCTTGGCCATTGGCAACCTTTCGAAGGGGTTGGTATTGCTCAGCATGATGCTTTCACTGGGGATGTAGTGGCTTTGGTAGGAAGTGGTGGCCTGGATTATGCCGCCATGTTTGCGTATGCTCGAAAAAAAGGTAGTCCTGCGCTGCGTAAAATGACTTTTCAAGAAAGAGGTCGCTTATTGAAAGCCTTGGCCTTGTACCTCAACGAACGCAAAGAAAAATACTATACACTTAGCTACCATACGGGGGCTACCCGCTCCGATAGCTGGATCGACATTGATGGCGGGATCGGCGTTTTGTTTGCTTATGCAAGTTTGCGTCGCAAACTACCCGACGCTCCTTTTTTAGTAGATGGCGACACGGCCAATTTATCCAAAGGCGGCACGTTTATTGCCCGCCACTTGCTGGTTCCCAAGCTTGGGGTAGCCTTACATATCAATGCATTTAACTTCCCGATCTGGGGCATGTTGGAAAAGCTTGCTGCAACTTTTCTGGCGGGCATGCCTGCTATTGTCAAACCATCCGAAGTCAGCTCTTTTTTAACTGAAGCCGTAGTACGCGACCTAATCGCGTCAGAAATTTTACCCCCAGGGGCTTTGCAGTTGGACTGCGGCAATGGAATTGGTATTCTTGATCCCGTTCAAGAACAAGACGTGGTGACCTTTACGGGATCGGCAGCTACGGGTCAAAAGCTCAAAGTTTATCCTGCGGTTATTGCGCATTCAACGCCGTTCAACATGGAAGCCGACAGCTTGAATGCCGCGGTTTTAGGCGAAGATGCTGCTCCCGGCACGGCGATTTTTGATTTATTCATCAAGGAAGTTCGCCGCGAAATGACCGTAAAGTGCGGACAAAAATGCACCGCTATTCGCCGTATTTTAGTGCCCGAATCCTATTACGAAGCGGTTCAGCAGGCGCTGATCAAAGAGTTGGCAAAAACCACGATCGGTGATCCACGTGCTGAAGACGTACGCATGGGGCCTTTGGTGAGTAAAAAACAGCAAGCGATCGTACAACAAAGACTAGAGTTGTTGCTCCAACATACGCCAAAGGTTTTTCAAGCCGATGAACCAACCATCATTGGAGGAAACCCCGATCAAGGCGCATTTTTTTCACCTGTATTACTCCGTAATGACCAGCCTTTCCAACACCTGGATACCCATCTGATTGAAGCATTTGGTCCCATTGCCACCGTAATGCCTTATCGAGATATGGAGGAGGCCATCCAGTTGGCTAACTTGGGTAAAGGCGCTTTGGTAAGTACCATTGCAACCGCCGATCTGCGGGCGGCGCAGACCTACGTCATGGAATCTGCCCCATATCATGGACGGATTTTGATCTTAAATGAAGCCAGCGCCAAGGAAAGCACCGGTCATGGTTCGCCAATGCCCTTGCTGGCACACGGTGGTCCAGGACGCGCAGGCGGAGGTGAAGAAATGGGCGGCTTGCGAGGTCTTTACCATTATCTACAACGCACGGCGGTACAAGGACATCCCAGTACCATTACGGCCATCAGTGGGGTTTATGAAAAAGGAGCAGCGCAAATCGAGACACCGATTCACCCTTTTCGAAAACCTTTTCCTGAACTGGTAATTGGAGAAACCCATGTCACCCATCGGCACACCGTAACGGAGACCGATATTGTCAATTTTGCCAACCTCACGGGGGATCATTTTTTTGCTCATGTGGATGAAACAGCTTTGGCTCATACCCCTTTTGAACGCCGGGTAGCGCATGGATACTGGATTCTTTCCAAAGCTGCAGGGATGTTTGTAGAACCGCGCAAAGGCTCGGTATTGCTCAATTATGGCTTAGAAGAATGTCGATTTGTAAAACCCGTTTATCCAGGAATGACTATCGGGGTGCGTTTAACGGTAAAAGAGAAAATTTTACAAGAACAGAAGCCAGAAGAAGCCGATCAAAAAGGCATCGTCAAGTGGCTGGTGGACGTTTATGATGAGACAAATGAGACTGTAGCCATTGCCACCATTTTGACCATGGTGAAATGCTGAATTGAGTTGGTGCACTGGTAGCTATTGAGCCAATTATTCTATCGTCGCACCGACGCTAATATCTAAACAGACACCCCGCCATTGCTGTTGTAATGACGGAACAATAACGAAAACTATACATGGAAGATCAACAACAGCTCGGATTGGTTAGTCTTGAAATAGAAAAAGGGATTGCTTTTATTACTTTTTTTCACCCTGCCCACAATGCGATGCCAAGTCATTTGTTGGCTGAATTGAAGACAACGATCGATGCCGCTGGTTCCAACGATGCGGTCAAAGTGCTGGTGTTGCGTAGCGCGGGGGAACGTACGTTTTGTGCTGGCGCGAGTTTTGATGAATTGATGTCGCTCGAAGATATTACTGCGGCCCAGCGTTTTTTCTTAGGATTTGCACAAGTGATCAATGCCATGAGACAGTGCCCAAAGTTGATCATCGGTAGGGTACAGGGTAAGGCCATCGGCGGTGGTGTAGGCATTGCTGCTGCTACCGATTATTGTTTGGCAACCTCGGAGGCAGCAATAAAATTAAGCGAACTCGCCGTTGGTATTGGCCCTTTTGTGGTAGGGCCTGCTGTAGCCCGAAAAATTGGCGATTCGGCCATGAGCCAATTGGCCATTGATGCTACCGCGTTTCGTTCGGCAACTTGGGCGCTGGAAAAAGGCTTGTATGCGCAGGTTTTCGATACCCTAGCTGAATTGGATCAAGCTACTTTAGCCTTAGCGCAAAAATTGGCCGCGTCCAGCCCAGAAGCGATGTTGCAATTGAAAAAAGTTTTCTGGGAAGGAACAGCGCATTGGGATCGTTTATTGGAAGAACGCGCCGGGACGAGCGGAGCATTGATCTTGACGGATTTTGCCCGGAACGCCATTGGCGCTTTTAAACAGAAGAATTGAATTAGGAATTTTAAACGGGTCGGTTTGGGAATTAATTTCCAAAACAAGTACTCAGCCATATCGATTAGCCTTAACCAAAATGATGAAAACCAAATTGGGCGTGTCCAAAAAGACGCTCCTCAAGGCCTATCAACTCATGGCTACCGCCAAAGCCATGACCGAGGTCTACGAAGCAAATTTTAAGTTCGTAGCCAAATATGTACATGCCACCTCCCGAGGGCATGAAGCCATTCAACTGGCTTTGGCCTTGCAATTGCTACCACAGGATTTTCTGTCGCCTTACTACCGCGATGATGCCATGTTATTGGGCATTGGTATGCGTCCTTACGATCTCATGTTGCAGCTAATGGCAAAACGTGATGATCCATTTTCTGGCGGTCGCACTTATTATGCCCACCCCAGTCTAAACGATCCCGATAAGCCCAAGATACTGCATCAATCTTCAGCCACGGGAATGCAAGCAATTCCAACCACCGGAGTTGCCTTGGGTTTACAGTACGTGGAAAAAATGGGTCTTAAGCCTTCATTTCTAAGTGGAAATCCCATTGCGGTGTGTTCCCTTGGTGATGCAGCCATGACCGAGGGTGAAGTGGCGGAAGCATTGCACATGGCTGCGCTCAAACAATTGCCCATTCTGTACCTGGTACAAGACAATGGCTGGGATATTTCCGCTTCTGCTTCCGAAACCCGCGTACAAAATGCGGCCGAATACGCTAAAGGATTTCCGGGTATCGAAACTTACAGCATTGATGGAACCGATTTTTTAACATCCTACCTTACTATAGAGCGGATCATCGCTACCATGCGCAAAGAACGGCGGCCTTTTTTGCTGCATGCTGAAGTACCTTTGCTCAATCACCATACTTCTGGCGTACGCAAGGAATGGTACCGCGACGACCTAGAACTGGCGCAATTGAACGATCCATTTCCGCGATTGCGTCATTTTTTGCACCAGGAGGCGAAAATAAAGGAAGATATTTTACAGCAGCTGGAAGCCAGTGCCATGGAAACGGTGTTGCAGGATTTTAAAGTCGCCAAAGCTGCTCCAGATCCCCTTCCTGAAGATCTTTTTGATTTCGATTTTGCCCCAACGCCAGTTCAAACGGAACGCGGCGAACGATCGCCAAAAAACGGTAAGTCAACCTTGATGGTGGATTGTGCTTTACATGCAGTGGAAGAATTGATGCAGGAATACCCAGAATGCCTACTGTACGGACAAGATGTGGGCGCTCGATTGGGCGGTGTATTCCGCGAAGCGGCTACCTTGGGACAAAAATTTGGATCAGATCGGGTGTTCAATACGCCCATTCAGGAAGCGTTTATTATTGGCAGCACGGTGGGCATGGCGGCGGTCGGACTTAAACCCATCGTGGAAGTCCAATTTGCTGATTACATCTGGCCCGGACTCAACCAGCTTTTTTCAGAAGTCAGCCGCTCCTATTATTTATCCAACGGGAAATGGCCGGTAAGTGCCATCTACCGCATCCCCATTGGCGCTTATGGCAATGGGGGTCCTTATCACAGTTCCAGTGTAGAATCCATAGTGGCCAACATTCGGGGTATTAAAATAGCTTATCCCAGCAATGGAGCTGATTTAAAGGGCTTACTCAAAGCCGCGTATTATGATCCCAATCCGGTGGTGATCTTTGAACACAAAGGCCTTTATTGGTCTAAAGTAAAAGGAACGGATGCTGCCAAAGTGATCGAACCTGATGCGGATTATTGGGTGCCTTTTGGTCAGGCTCGCTTAGCGCTTGAAGTACCCGAGGAGGCAGTAGAAGCAAAAAATACCCTTTTTGTGGCCACTTATGGCATGGGCGTACATTGGGCGCTGGCGGCGGCGACTTCTTTTCCTGGACAGATCGAAATTTTGGATTTACGAACCTTATACCCTTTGGATGAAGCGGCTTTGTATCAAGGCGCCAAACGCCACGGAAGAACCTTGGTGATCACCGAGGAACCGGTGAACAATTCTCTGGCACAGAGCATCGCTGCGCGTATTCAGGAACATTGTTTTAAGGATTTGGATGCGCCAGTACGCACCATCGGTGCGGAGAATTTACCTGCCATTCCACTGAATGAAGTATTGGAAAAAACGATGTTGCTATCCGCCGAAAAAGTGGCGGAGGCCATGAAATGGATGTTGGCGTATTGAAAATGCTGTTTTTTTTGGGGAGGACAAAACTCCTATAGTCCACTAAAAAAGGACTTATCGGTCACTCTTTCGAATTGGTTTTTATTTTTTGACCCGTTACTTAACCGTTTTAGTTCAAGATCAATTAAATCGATTAATCAACACCGCTCTTGTTGCCCATTTGCTGGATGAAAACATTGCATCGCCAGCTAGCAATGTTGTTTATCTGCTTTGTTCATTTTTTTGACATCATGACTGTGCTTGAACGGCGTCATTTGGAACAAGGAAAATGTATTTTAGCCCAAATGTTTCAACAAGCTTGAAAATTGGCAAGCATCTGATCTTCTATTGAAATCAGCCGATCCAAGCGGATAGGCGGTAAGTCAGCATTCAATAGAAGATATTCCCCATCTACTTGCGTGAGGGTAGTCAGGATTAAACGCTGTACAGTTTGCTCTTCACCCTGAGCGTCCTTATATTTGATGGTTACCCATTCTTTTTTGGTAGCGTAATGTTCGATCCAATCGTAGAAATCACAACTGATCGGGGCATATTTTTCCATATTTTTCAAAATTAAAGTTACCATGAGTACCACCATCGGAATGGTTATGTTTCCGCAATTAACCCAGCTTGATCTTACCGGGCCTTATGAGGTTTTTGCAAGAATGCCGGAAACTAAAGTGTTGTTGCTTGCGGCTACATTAGAACCGGTTCGCACCGAAAAAGGTTTGACCATCCTACCCGATTGTACGTTTGCTGATTGTCCGGATTTAGATGTCATCTGTGTGCCCGGCGGTCCGGGCATCAATCCTAGGTTGTCTGATGAGTCGTTTTTGACTTTTTTGCAAGAAAAAGGATCACCAGCACGGTATGTGACCTCCGTTTGTACGGGCGCTTTATTATTAGCCAGGGCAGGTTTATTAGATGGCTATAAAGCGACAACGCATTGGTTGTCGCTGGATTTATTGCGTCAATTGGGCGTAGAGGTCGTTGAAGATCGGGTGGTAAAAGACGGCAATCGCATTACTGGTGGTGGAGTGACAGCCGGGATTGATTTTGGTTTGTACATTGCCGCTGAGTTGTTTGGCGAGGAAACGGCACAATCCATCCAACTCATGATGGAATACCAGCCAAACCCACCTTTTGAAAGTGGTCATCCTACATCGGCTAAGCCAGCTATTGTAGAACAGGTGCGACATACCGCAGCGCCCTATCAAAAAGAAAGAGAACAGATCATTAAGCGTTTGCTGTAATTTTTTGATTAGAACCGAATTTGCATCACCAAATTGGGTGTCAAACCTGCAGCTCGTCGTTTGATTTCACGAAGCGAGCCAATTTGCGGTTGATTGATCGGGGGAAGATCCAGTACAAAATCTTTGTCCAGAATGTTGATTCGGTTCAAGAGGTTGTAAATAGAAAAACCAATCCGAGCTTCCCAGCTTGGGTGCCGCCATTTCCAATTGATGGCCATGTCCAGACGGATGATTTCTTGGAGCCGATAAGTATTTAATTTTTGGTATCCTAATTTTTCCGTAACCCCGTCTACACATTCGCTGCATTCTACTTGGTAAATGGTATCAGGAGAAGTAAAAGGTTTGCCGGAACGGTAATTGAGGTTAAGGGAGAAATCAAAGTTTTTGTAGGCGTACATGTTCACCACATTCAGGGTATGCCTTACATCATGTTGAGCTGAAAAGGGCTGATCAAAGTTGAGTCCAGGAAAACGCTGCGTTACTTTGCCTAAAGAATAGGATAGCCAAAAACTGTAAGGATGCCAAGTTTTACGCAACAGAAAATCAATTCCCTTCGCTTTGCTGGTTCCATCAAATGTATAGGGATCTTCTTGCTCAGGGTTTAATTTTAGGGTTAGAGAAGTTAGACCAGTCAACTTTTTGAGATAACCTTCTACCCGGATGTAAAGAGTAGGTTTATCGTATTGGAAGCCTAGCGCTCCTTGCCAAGTTTGTTGAGCGGGAATTTGGTTACTAGAAGCTTGCCAAAATGGAGCGCCTACGCCTATGCTATTCCACTGAAGGCTTTGAAAAAGAAACTGATAATACTTTCCAAATGAAGCTTGAAAGCGCCAGGGTGTCTTTTCTGGAGCCCATTGGATAAGTAACCGCGGCTCTTGGTAAAATTTATGGTGAATCTGGTAGTAGTTTTCGCGCATTCCCAGTTGAAGTAACCATCCCGGTTTAAAATTGATTTTGGCTTCTGCAAATAGCGTATGCAAACCAGAGGTGGTGCTATCGCGGTAATGGCTATCGGCTTCTAAATCGGCAAAAACAATGTCTCGAAACCGTACTTGATGGGCATATCTTGAAAACTGATAGCCAAATGCTAAGGTGTTCTTTTTTGAAAATTGATAAGTGTGGTTCAACTTGACCGTAATGTCTTCTAGTCGATTGTATTGAAGGTGTAGATATTCTTTGGGCTGCGTTCGATCCCAGCTGTAAAGATAGCTGTAACGGTTTTGATAACGACTTACAGCTGCGGAATAATCGGCCTTTAATTTTGAAGACCACGCTCCGGAATATTGGGTACTTATGCCAAAATTTTCCGTAGATAAGCGGTCACGACTGGCAAAAAAATACGAATCATCGCTGTATCGATAATAATAATCCAGTTGATCTTTTCCCTGATACAAACTGGCAGAAGCTTGGTGTTTTTTATTGATGTTCCACAAACACTTGGCGTTGATGTCAAAATAGAAAAAATTGGGTTGCCAGCTTACCGTGGTATCTTTCGGGACCCGTTCTTCCCTTTCAGAAACCACCCGACCATTCTGAAAAACTTGATTAAAGAGATTTCGATAAGTTTCGCTTTGTACCAAATCTGAATAGGAGCGTCGTCCCGCAAGCATGAATTGCAGTTTGTTGCGGAGAATGGGTACTTCCAAAAAACCGTAAGCATGTAGCAGGTTGAAACCGGCCGTTCCATGCCATTTTCCATCATTAAACTGAGGTTTTGCAGCCACATCGATCACACTGGCCGTTCTGCCGCCATAATTGGCGCTAAAGTTGCCGCCATAGAAATCTACTTTTTGAACCACATAAGGATTGATGGCATCGTACAAACCAAAGAAATGACCAGTGTGGTAAATGGGTATTTTATCCCACAAAATGAGATTTTGATCTGGCGTGCCGCCGCGGACGCTAAGGTTACCTACACCTTCATCGGTATTGTTTACACCGGGCAACAACAAAAGCAAACGAGAGACATCGGGTTCTCCCCACCCTGGTAGGATAGGAATGCGTTCAGGACGAAACACGGCTGCATTGCCCAGGGTATCATAATTGAGCATGTCGGTGGCAAAATCCCTTACCTCCACTTCCTTCATCCACTGAATGGAAAGCGACAAATACACATCTCGACAAGGAAAGTTCCCGGGCCTAGGTACGGGTATTTTTACCATTTCGTATCCCAAATAGCTGACGAATAAGGTGTCTTTTGGGCTGAATTTTCCAGAAAATTTAAAAGCACCTTCTTCATTGGTGATGGCGCCGCCTAAATTGCTTTTCAAAGCGACAATCGCACCAAGAAGCGGTTGACCGGTATCTTGATTGAGTACTTTGCCACAAAAAGAAGTGAAGTGAACAGACGCTTCTTTGGATGGAGAAGATGGTTGTTTGATTTTTTTTACCAAAATGTACTGTTCTCCAGCCAATTCATAGCCCAATCCATGTTCAGTCAACAAAGTTTGTAGAACAGATATTAGGGGTTGTTTTTTAAATTCAGCTTGAATAACAATGTTGCGTACCAAATCATTGTCATAGGAGAAAGAAAGCGGGTATTTTTCTTCTAGTTTTGAAAAAACCTTAGTTAAAGGGGTGTTTTTGAAATGAGCAGTAATTTCAAGATCCGACTGCGCGCTTGAAATCAAAGAATAAACCAAGATAAAAAAGAGGGTTAGAATAGCACTTTGTACTGTACTCTGCTTCATTTTACAAAAATGAGCAAAAACCGTCTGGGTTGTAAATTTTAGGGCAAAAAATTTGGCCTTTATCTTACTGACCTACATCTTTCCTGCTTTAGGCAAAGCTTTATCCGTTACTTATCTCAAATCAAGCGGAATAAAGCGTTTTTTGAGTTTTACCTTCCAGCGGTCAATTCGTTTTTTCCAATCGAGTGCGGGTGTTTCAAGGGGGTCTGGCAAGGTTCCCAAAAAAGTAGTGCCAATTTTTAGGTAATGACTAAAAAACGTATTGCTGCTCATGCCCCATTTGAGGATGAAACTGCTGCGTCCATCGTTGCGTTTTACCCGAGCTGTTGTTTTGCTACCAAAGTGATAAGCACGACTTTTTCCTAAGCCTTTGAAGTAGCGAACACCATAATGCCATAGTTTAATCATGAAATCAGGATCACTGTACATGCCTGGCGTGAATTCTATGCTAAGCCCACCTACTGCCCGATAAACGGAAGTAGGCAACACCATGGGATACCACTGACTGCCGTTCCAGTCGTTTTTTTCAATATGGGCAAAATCTTGAAGGAAGCGTTCTTCTTCAAACTCATTGGGATGCAATCCATAAACCTGATTGGCAATTACACAGGGATTCCCCTTGTCAAAAGGCTCCATCATGGTGCTGCTGATGCACCATTTATCATTGGTTCGAGTTGTAATTTCCTCCCATAAGTGCCGATCCCAGTCCGGACAGAGGTACATGTCGTCGTCGATGAAAACCAAGTATTGCGAATTGGCCAGATGGGAGGCGGCATTAAAACCATAGCAAACGCCACAGTTTCGGTCACTTTTACTAAAACTAATGTCTTTTTGCGCTAAAAGCCAATCCGCAGAACCATCCAACCCTTCATTGACGTGGACTATGATCTGGTGTCTAAAGCTGCTGTTTTTCCTAATGCTGTTGACCGTACATTGGAGGTAAGGGAGGTTGTTCCAAGAAGGAATCAAAATGGAAAAGGTGGGGGCGAAATCCAGATCAACTTTATGGTAGCTAAAATTCATGAAGAATGGTTTAAAACGGTAATCATCGATCAAAACAATGAGGCGCAGAAGTGATTTGACCTTCTTGCGCCTCATTGAAAAAAATCAAAAATACTAAAAGGTTTACCACCCTTTTTTCAGTACTTCAGCGGTATATTTTACATTATCTTCTGTTACTTTAGCATGAAGCGGCAACACAATGTAACGATCTTCGATGGCGTCCATTTTTGGAAATCTACCATTGATTCTTCCTCCAAAAACCGAGTATCGATCGTTACGGTAATGCACCTGTGCCGACTCAATTCCGTGGTTGCGAAGGTGGACAATCAGTCCTTCACGGTTGTCGACCTCAGCGGTAAGGAGCCAAGCAGCATGCTCGCGGTCGCGGTATTCTGTACCAATAACCCGAATACCGGCTACATTTTTCAGCAATTTGCCATACAAGCGGTATAGTTTTTGACGATGCGCCAAGTGATCATCAAATTCGGCCAGCCCTTCTAATCCAATGCTTGCTGCGATATCATTCATCTGGTATTTGTAGCCTACTTCGGTAATGTCATTTTCCCAAATCCCTTTTTGCTTGCTGCTGCGATCGATTCCAAACCAGCGTACTCGTTTGGCCTTTTCAACTAAAGCGGGATCTTTGATGACCAACATACCGCCGTCTCCAGTGGTAATGTGTTTGATGGCTTGAAAAGAAAAAATGGTAAAATCGCTTTGGCTGCCAATGTATTGCTCTTGGTATTTGGCACCGATGGCATGAGCAGCATCCTCTATAATCGCAATATTATGTTCTTTGCCCAAAGCCCACAAGGCACTCATATCGCAGGGTAGCCCGCCGTAATGAACGCAAACGATGGCTTTGGTTTTGGGAGTGATCAAAGCAGCCACATGGTTGACATCAATATTCAGGTTTTCGTCTACATCAGCGAATACAATATTTACCCCCATGTAAAGAAATGGAATATTGGTAGCGGTACAAGTAAAAACCGGAGCGATGACTTCATCGCCTTCTTCTAGTCCGGCCAAGATGTAGGCAAGGTGAAGCGCGTCAGTACCAGAACCTACCGCGATACAGGTGCAGGGGTCTGTAAACTTGGCTTGAAACCGTTTTTCAAATTCGTCGACTTTTGGTCCTTGTCCGATCCAACGGGTGTTGAGCACTTCGGTTACCGCCTGAGCTGCATTCTTTGGAATATTCGGGTAAAACAACACAATACCTTCTTGAGTGTCCATCAAAGGCAACTCATTCATCGGCTTTTCCTTGATTTCCTTGATCATAAAGCGAGAATTAACGAGATGTACATCAATATCTTATCCAAGACCTAAAGCTCCCACAGAATAATTTAAACGTAGATTGGTAGAAGCAACAAGTGAAGTATAACGGCCTACCAACCGCTTACCCTACCGGGATGATCAAAAAACAGAAGGGATTTTAAAAGTATTTTGATAAAAGCAAGGACTTTTATGTCGGATGCTAACAAAAAGCGCTTTTTTCGAATCTTGGTTTGGTATAAGGGCATGACTTTGTGGATTAATCGCGCTTGGCATTATAGCTTTTTAATAAGGCTTTGCGCGAGGCCTTTGAAAAAAAGATAATAGGCGTGTTTTGGCTATTTTTTTTCCAATAATACTTGACGATTCTTGATGGAATATTGCAGCTCCATGGGAATGCAAACCAGTTTTAAAGCCAATTCTAGATTTTTGTTGGGAAAAGCGCCGGTAAAATGACGCGTCTGGTATTCTTCTTTATCGGGAATAACTACGCTAAACTGGTTTTCTATTTTAGTCAGCACTTCTTCGAACGAAGCATCATAAAAACTGCTTTCTCCTTGTTCAACAATGGGTAGAGCTGCGATTTTATATTGCAATAATTTATTGTTTGTTGCATGTAACTGAACAAAGTCGCCAGGGTTTAATACAAATTGGCGCTCTTGAGCGTTAACGTCGATTACTCGTACTTTTCCAGTATAACATTGTACGGCTAAAGCGCTATCTAAGGTAATTACGTTAAAAGAGGTACCTACTACCTCTACTTTACCCCCTTTACCGAGTACCGTAAATTTGCTGCCGGATTTTACTTTAAAAAATGCTTCGCCTTGTAGATCCAATGAACGTTCTCTTGACCAACGTTTGGGATTGTAATGAAGCGTAGATCCACCATGAAGCAGCACATGGGAATTGTCAGGAAGGCTAATGTCCTTTTTTTGAGCTGTTGTATTGTGAATGGTTACGCTACTGGGAGGAGTGAGCGACCAGTAAGCCAGCACGAATAGAGCGATTGCGGCAGCAATTTTAAGCCAACCCAACTGAAAAACAGGCCGTTGAGTCGCCTTTTTTGGCGACAACTTTCCGAGCAAACGCTGAAAGGCTACATCTTGGTCAAAAAGCGGTGTTTTTAGCTTGTCGACGTATTGTATCAACCTTGAATAGTCGAGGTATTCTGGGTTTT
>JBBRGN010000040.1:0-22851 GCA_038240665.1 Chitinophagales bacterium
AATATGGAATGACGTTATCATTTCATAATCAGCAAGATTGATCTATTTTACCCAATAGATGGGTTACTAAACGTTTTGGACTCATAAAACTTTGTTTTTATCGTTTCCCTGCATTAGTAGCGCATTGAAAAAAACAAATAAACATGGAAGACGCTGGAAAACCGGTATTGAGAAACCTGGAGGGCTTGACCAACATGGCTGAACAGATCGTGGATGGAGGCGCCAAGGGTTTGGATTTAGATTTTTCCAATACCGAAATTGCTTTTGCCAACCGTTCAGAGAAGGAATTAAAAAAAATGGCGCGTTTGTTTGGTCTAATGAACAAGCACTGGCTCGTAGGGATTGGATCAAAATTGGGTTTGGCGGCAATTCGTATGCACCTTCCTTTTGTAGAAAGTGCCGTTAAATACACCATTTTTGAACAGTTTTGCGGAGGTACTACTTTGTTGGAATCGCAAAAAACGGTAGAACGGCTCAATGCTTCTCAAATCCAGACCATCCTAGATTATGGCGCGGAAGCCAAAGAATCCGAGGATGAAATGAACTTTACCATGAATGAAAATATTCGCGGTATAGATTTTGCCTCGCATACCAAAGGTGTTCCGGTTATCAGTACCAAAATTTCGGGCTTAGCGCGTTTTGAACTACTAGCAAGCATCCAAGCAGGAGAAACACTGACGCCTGAATCCAAAACGGAGTACAAAAATGTTTTGCGCCGATTGGATGCGCTGTGTAATGTAGCCAGCCAGAAAGGTGTTTCCGTGTTTTTTGATGCCGAAGAAACCTGGATTCAGAATGCCATCGATCATTTGGTAGAGATGATGATGAAACGGTACAATAAAACGCGGGCAGTTGTTTATACCACCTGTCAAATGTACCGCACTGATCGCTTACAATACCTGTTTGATTTGGCCAAACTTGCCGAGGAAGAGGGGTACATTTTGGGTGTTAAATTGGTACGTGGTGCTTACATGGAAAAAGAACGCCACCGAGCTGATGAAATGGGATACCCTTCCCCGATACAGCTTACCAAAGAGGCAACCGATGATGCTTACAACACCGCACTACGGTTTTGTATCGATCATTATGAAACCATCGCTTCCTGTAATGCCTCACACAATGCCGAAAGCGCCATACTCCAAGCAAAATTAATTGTAGAAAGAAGCATTGCGCGCAACCACCCACACTTGATGTTTTGCCAATTGTATGGCATGAGTGATAATGTAACCTACAACCTCGCCAATGCTGGATTTAATGCAGCTAAGTACGTGCCTTATGGTTCGGTAAGGGAGGTGATCCCATTTTTGATTCGCAGAGCTCAAGAAAACTCAACCATCACAGGAGATATGAGCCGGGAATACCAATTGGTTTATTCCGAGATCAAACGGAGAGGTTTGGGGTAAAGCTACATTCAAGTAGGTAGCCTATTTATCTTTAGCATGGTTTCAACGATAAACGGCTTGGTTCAAAAAAAGAAATTTTTGAACCAAGCCGTTTATCGTTGAAACGATTCCAAGCAATTACTTACTTGTCTTTGTTTTTAGTGGGCACAAAGGACAAAGAAGCGGAATTCATGCAATAACGCAATCCAGTAGGTTTCGGGCCGTCGTCAAAAACGTGACCTAGATGGCCGAAACAGCGCGCACAAGATACTTCATCCCGAACCATGCCGAGGCTGTTGTCTGAGCCTACATGTACATAGCCTTTTTTGTAAACATCTGAAAAACTAGGCCAGCCAGTTCCAGATTCAAACTTGGTCTCGGATTTAAAAAGCGGTAGTCCGCAAGCCCGACAAGTATAAATTCCTTTTTCGTGGTTGTCCCAGTATTTTCCAGTAAAGGGGCGTTCTGTTCCTGCCTGACGAAGCACTACATATTCTTCCCCTTGAAGCTCCTTTTTCCATTCTGTTTCAGATTTTTTCACCAAACTAAGGGTCTGGCCATCTAGTGAAACGAACGCTACTTTGGTTTCCGGCGGCGCAGGCCGACTGCTGTTTTGGGCGGTGTTGCAGGAGGTGAATCCTACAAGAGCGGCAAAAAATGCCAAAAAAGCACGCAATTTAAATGACATAGTTGTGATTTTTATTTCTAGGGAAACGTAAAAAAGGTACTAGCAGTTGGATGAACTTAGTCAGAACTTATTTATTGGTCTCAACCCGGACACAAAATACCGGCTCAACAAGGCTCAACGGCGCTTTTTTTGTCGAAAACGGGGTTGATTCCATTCTTCGCGCTGGGCAAACTCGACAATATTGCGCATCGCTCCAACCATCGACACAAACACCAGGTATCCTACCGTGACTACAATGTAAATCCACCAATATGACCCAGCATCCCGAATTCCAATTCCGCTGATAAGGTAAGCTAAAAAACCAGATGCGGCTGCCAAGCCAAGGAAACTATAGATGGAAGCGCCCCAATAAGAAGTTCTGTTTGTAGCTGAAATGGAAAAAATGCTGTTGAACATGGCATATAGCAACATGAAGGAAGCGGCTACCATCCAAGGGAAACGATCGCTGATCTCCAAGGCTCCGCTGACCTTAAGCAAAAAACCAAAGCCATTGAACAGCAAGACTCCGCCAAAAACGACGACTGCCTGGAGGTAAGGGGTGAATGACCTTTCGTACAGGGAATGATATTCTTTGCTCATATCGGTATAATGCAAAATGGAAGATAAGGTTCAAAATGCTTTAAGTTAAGCGATTTAAGTTACGAAAAAAAAGCCGGTATTTGAAAAAAGAAAAGCAGCGGTTACCCATACTAAAACCGAGAAGGGCTAAATCATTTTTGCTAAATCAATCGAGTCTTCATTTTTTCGAACAAAAGTTCATGATTTTTACCACTGAGTTGATGGATATTGGAATAAATGCCCCACAGAACACCAAAGAGTAATGGATGGGTTAGGCCTACTTTTTATCGGGAAGGGAGTATACATTTGGAGCCTCTTCCTGAAACGATGATTGATTAGGGTCAAACTAGCCCAGTTCGGGATGTTGCTCTTTGCGGTAATAAAGCCATTAAACACCAGTCATTATCGAGGTCTTTCACTCCAATGGCGTGAAAAATGATTTCAAAAAAGTACTGCGCTTAATGGAGGTGTTTGATTGCATCAACAATACCTAGATGAAATAGGTCAAAGGATCTGGAGGACAAAAGGAAAGAACTTCCTTTTCAGATGTTTTGGACCTTGACTTAGGACGATAGGTTTAGATTACCCTTCTGCCAATACCCCGAATAAATCATATTCCGTGGCCTCCGTAATTTTTACCATCGCAAAATCGCCAATCCGGGCATACTGTTTCTTGGCGGGAAGGAGTACTTCATTGTCGACCTCCGCAGAATCGCCTTCCGTACGCCCTACAAAATAGCCGCCTTCTTTTCTGTCGATCAACACTTTAAATGTTTGACCCACTTTAGCAAGATTTTTTTCAAAGGAGATGGCAGATTGAATTTCCATCAGTCGGTTGGCGCGATCAGCTTTAACGTCGGCGGGAACATCGTCTACTAAATCATAGGCTCGGGTACTTTCCTCGTGGGAATATTGAAAAACGCCCAAACGATCCAATTGCATTTCCTCGACAAACTGGCACAGTTCTTCGAATTCTTCCTCCGTTTCTCCAGGGAAACCTACCAACATGGTGGTGCGGATGGTGATACCCGGCACTTTTTCGCGCGCGACGCGGATCAATTCAACGGTTTCTTCTTGGGTGATTTGGCGTCGCATCCGCTCAAGTACGGTATCAGAAGCATGTTGTAAAGGCATGTCTAAGTAATTGCAAATCTTGGGCTGCTGCGCCATGACGTCAAATACTTCAATGGGAAATTTACTGGGATAGGCATAATGCAATCGAATCCATTCAATACCATCTACAGCTACCAAAGCCTCCAACAATTGCGACAATTCCCGTTTTTTGTACAAATCCAAACCGTAGTAAGTCAACTCTTGAGCGATCAAGATGAGTTCCTTTACGCCAATTCGGGCGAGATTCTTGGCCTCTTTTACCAGCTCTTCAATGGGTCGCGAGATGTGTTGGCCTCGCATAAGCGGTATGGCGCAAAACGAGCAAGTACGGTTGCAGCCTTCGGATATTTTTAGATACGCAAAATGCTGGGGGGTAGTAATGACGCGTTCGCCGATGAGTTCATGTTTGTAATCGGCATTGAGTTTGGCCAAAAGACCAGGCAGTTCCAAGGTGCCAAAATAGGCGTCTACTTCGGGGATTTCCTTTTCCAGGTCATCTTTATAACGTTGCGACAGACAGCCAGTTACGTACAATTTGTCAAGTCCGCCTTGTTTTTTTACTTCGGCGTATTCTAAAATGGTATTGACAGATTCCTCTTTGGCTAAATCTATAAAACCACAAGTATTGATGATGACAATATTCGCGTCCTCATCATCACTGTCGTGTACTACCTCGAAATCATTTCCACGCAACTGAGTGATCAGGTTTTCAGAATCTACTAGGTTTTTTGAACAGCCTAGCGTGATGACGTTGACTTTATCTTGCTTGAGTGTTTTGGTCTTCATACGTTTTTACTTAGAGCGGTTGCGCGCATCGCTCCAACTCTATTCAACAAACCGTAAATGTACATCAAAACTGCGTATACTTGAAAGTTATCCGCTACGTTATGATGTTATTCGTAAAAAACTCGCTAAGGATGAAAAAGATCGTTTTGATCGTATGTCTAGGCTGCTGCTATTTTAATGTGTCGGCCCAATTTGGCGTAAACGCTACCTATAACCTCAATAACGCCCCCCTTTGGACGATAAAAGACCTCAGCAATAACAACACGACAACCTTACCCGGCAGCGGGCTTGGCGTGGGGATTGATTATTGGGTTCCACTAAAAGGTGCACGAATTGAATTGCTCCCGGAACTCAACTTTGCTAAATACGATGCCAATGCGGTAGATTTGGGTGCATTGCATTCCGAGTTTTACAGTTTTTTTCTCAAAGCGAATTTATATTTACTCGACTTCAAAGGCGATTGTCATTGTCCTACTTTCTCTAAATCGGGAAAGGCCGTGAGCAAAGGATTTTATCTTCAGGTTGCTCCAGGTATATCTTATTTAAAATCAAACATCGCCATGCTCAACGGCGTACGCTTGTACGCAAGGACGCTTGTACCCAGCATTAGCCTTTCTGGGGGCTTGGACATTGGCATTTCTGATCTGTTGACGATTACCCCGTTTGGCGGCGTGCGCATTTTTCCATCGGCCAATTGGCAGGGGTTGGAGGAGTCCTTGCGACTGGATCCAAGCTTGGGCAGTCGATCGGTCAAAAACGTAAGCAATTTGACGCAGATCTTTGCGGGAGTTCGACTAGGATTCCGCTTGGATAAACGGCGTTAAGGAATGAGCTAACCAAAATCACACCTTTCCTAATATAGATTAACTTCCGGCTCTAACTGTATTCCAAATTTTTTCTCTACGGATGCTTGGATGCTTTTGGCCAATTCCCATATTTCAGAGCCGCTTGCACCGCCCATGTTGACCAATACCAGGGCTTGTTTTTCGTAGCAACCAGCATTTCCCAAGCATTTTCCTTTCCAACCGCATTGGTCGATTAGCCAACCGGCCGGGATTTTTAGCTTCCCTGGTTGGCTGGAAAAAAAGGGCATCTTGGGGTATTGTGGCAACAACTTTTCCTGGACAAAAACGGCGTCTAAATCTGGGTTTTTGAAAAAACTTCCGGAGTTGCCCATTTGAGCTGGGTCAGGAAGTTTGCTTTTGCGGATAAAAATGATGGCATTGCTGACGTCGATGGGAGAGGGCTGATCAATCCCTACCGTTTCCAATACTTTTTGAATCATTCCGTAGCTGGTGTTGATATGGGGTATCAGCGATAAATGGAAGTAAACCTTGGTAATCAAAGCTTTACCTTTCAAGCTATGTTTAAAAATGCTATCGCGATAACCAAAGGCCATGGAAGTTTTGTCAAAATATAGGTCTTCGCCGCTGTTCAAATCAATGGCTTCCAAACCTATAAAATTATCTTTCAACTCCACGCCGTAAGCGCCAATATTTTGAATAGGCGCAGCACCAACCGTGCCAGGAATCAGGGATAAATTTTCCAATCCATACCAACCTTGCTGGAGCGTCCACAACACAATTTCATGCCAATTTTCTCCGCCGCCAATGGCAACGGTCACCGAATCTTGGCTGCTGCTCAGGAGCTCTCGGCCAAAAATGCGGTTGAGCAGCACGGTCTCTTTTACATCCTGGCAAAACAGCATATTGCTGCCGCCGCCCAAAATGAGCGGCGGCGTAATTGGTTTTTCGTCCAGAAATTGTTTAACCTCATCAGGCGAAGCAATAGAAATAATCCGCTCCGCTTGAACGTCGATTCCAAAAGTATTGTAAGGCAATAACGAAGGCATAAAAGAAATTTTCTAGTGTACCTCAAACTGCAATTTGGCCAAAGAACTATAGGCCCCATCTTCACGAAACGACAATTCTTCGTGCGTACCCTGTTCAATGATTTGACCATTGTCGATCACATAAATACAATCCACTTCGCGAATTGTCGCTAAGCGGTGAGCGATGATGATGGAAGTTCTACCAACCATTAATGTATTCAGGGCATCCTGTACCAATTTTTCCGATTCTGCATCTAAGGAAGAAGTGGCTTCGTCCAAGATCAAAATGGCTGGATCTTTCAAAATAGCCCGTGCTATGGCCACGCGTTGGCGCTGACCGCCCGAAAGCTTGACGCCTCTTTCGCCCACAACGGTGTCTAGTTTTTCTGGAAAAGAATCAATAAAGTCCCAAGCATTGGCTTTTTGGGCAGCTTCAATGATCTCTTCATCCGAAGCGCCAGGTTTGCCGTAAGCGATGTTTTCCCGAATGGTGCCTCCAAAAAGCATGACTTCTTGGGGGACGATGGCCAGATTGCGGCGAAAACTGAGCAGATCATAATCACAAATCGATTGGCCATCCACCAAAATATTACCTGAACCCACTTGGTAGAATTGTAGTAGCAACTGTACGATGGTTGATTTACCAGCCCCACTAGCACCAACGAGGGCAATCTTTTGTCCAGCAGCAATATGAAAACTAATGCCTTTTAAAACTTCCATCTCCTTTCTTCCGGGATAAGAAAAATGTACATCTTGATAATCGATCGTACCAGAAAACCGGTTGATGGGTTCAAGATGCGCATTGCGCAACTCGGTCTCAGAAGGTTCACTCATGATTTCCAATATCCGTTCAGTAGCGCCAATAGCAGCTACTAATTCAGTGTAAAAACTACCCAAACTGGCAATAGCACCTCCAATAATGCCAGTAAAGACTACAAAATTGACGAGATCGCCTTCTACCATTTTCCCCTGCTGTACCAATAAAGCAGCTTGGTACATGATGAAAAACAAAGCACCAAACATGACAAAAATGATGAAAGCGGCAAAAAGTCCGCGCATATGTGCAGCCCGCAAGGAGATACGTACTGCTTCCGTGAGGTGCTTCCCATAACGAGCTACTTCAAACCATTCGTTGGTGTAGGCTTTTACCGTTTGGATGCTTTGCATGGTCTCTTCCACTACCACATTGGTTTTGGCCAATTGATCCTGACGTTCCTTCATGAGTTTGCGGATGTAGCGACCAAAGAACATCGCTGAAACCACCACTACGGGGAACGTAACCAGCATAATAAGTGCCAAACGTGGCATGGTGACCACAATAATCAACACCCCGCCAATCAGGATGATCAATTGGCGTAGAAATTCGGCCAAAGTTAGCGATATCACCCCTTGAACCTGAGTCACATCATTGGTAATGCGGCTGGTGAGCTCGCCTACACGCCGTTCTTCTAGAAAGGGAATACCCAGCGTCACCAGTTTTTGATAAAGATCGGTACGGAGAGCGGCCATGCTTTTTTCACTTACCAAAGCAAATAACTGCACCCGGAAGTAGGAAAAAAAACTCTGAACCCCCAATAACAAAAGCAGAAAAAGAAAAACCTGAGTGAGCGTATAAGGTGAAGTAGATTTATTAGAGATGATGTTAAAAATCTCTCCCGGTAGTTTCATGATGGCCAAAAAGAGTAAACTTCCTCCCGCTAAAAAAAACATACCCAATATAAACGGCCATTTGTAAGGGAGGATGTATTTAAAAACTGAAAGCGCGCGGATTAATTTTTCTCGACTTAGCTTGGTTTTCTCCTTATTGTCGAGATCGCGGCGATTTCCATTCATTGCCATAGTAGTTTCTATTTTTTAGTGGGCGACTTGCCCAAACTGTGCTTAAAGGTATCATTATTCTTTTCTGCTAACATTTTCTAAGTAGACTTGGATCATAAAATTGCACAAAAATGAAAAAAATCGGGTTTGCTAATTTCTGGCAGGGCATACTACCGCTCTTTAAGAATACGTTAACAAAATCGATATTTGTAAAAAGCAGTGCTGATTTAGACAGCAGAAAATATCTGGCTCGATTTTTGGTTTTCCTAACTGTTAGGAATGATTCAACAATAAGATACCAAATCTAGTTTGCCTCTTTAGTTGCCATACGGCCTATCTTTTTTGTTAAATAGACTTGCTATTCGCCTCAAAAGATAGTTGTCTGGTAACAAAATAGCCTGGTCTAAATTAATACTTTTTTAAAGATTCATTCCTGAAGTGCTCCGCTGTAAAATCAAATTGCAATAAACTAACCCTAGGATTTGATTTTTCTTTCAGCGTTTTAATCCCAAAAATGTTTAGTATGAAGAGGTTTCTGTTGTTAATTGTCATCCTTTTGCCAAGTTTATTGATCGGACAAAAGGCCGATGTCGATTTCGGCTTCATGGGGGCAATTTCTCTTTACAGCGGTGATTTATCGCCAAAAGAATTTGGTATCTACCTCAAAGATATTGGCATCAGCGGCGGTGTTTTCATTAGAAATCGTTATTCCCGAGCTTTGGCGTTTAGAACGGGTTTGTCCTATATCTCGATCAAAGGGAATGAACGCAATGGCGGTAACCTACAGCGGGGTTTAGCTTTCCGAAACAACATGATCGAGCTTTCAGGAGTCGCAGAATTAAGTCTTTTTCATTTTGGTTACGACCGCTCCAAAACAACCTTTGGCCCTTATTTGGTGGCTGGATTAGCGGCAATTTATTCTGATCCCCATTATGCTTCCAACGGTGGATGGGTTCAAGCCAGAAGCCTAGGTACGGAAGGCCAAGGACTAGCGGGATACCATGCTAGATACAGTCCTATTCAGTTTTCCACGCCTTTTGGTATTGGTTTACAAGTGATCATTCGCGACCGCTGGACGATTGGCTATGAAGTAGTAATGCGCCGGGCATTGGGCGATTACTTAGATGATGTCAGCAATAACACCGTTAAATTTGGTGATGTAGTTAAGGGGAATGGGGCATTGGCTGCTCAGTTCAGCAACCCAGTATTGGAAAACAAACCTGAAAACTACGGTACTACTTATGTTCGTGGGGGGCGATTTGTAGATTATTACTATTTATCTTCTTTAACGGTAGCTTTTCGCATTGTCAATGTCGGTCGCTCCAAAAGCCGGTATATGGAGAAAAATGCCTGCCCTAGGTTTTATTGATTAAGTAATATTTTTTAAAATTCAAAAATCAGCCTTAAGTTCTCGCTCTCATCAGCTTAAGCATAGAAATCTTCTAATGAAATCATATGGGAAAATAAATTTTACTTAAGAAGTCTTCTGTTCTTATCATTTTGCCTTAACTTTGTGTTAAGTCAACTTTAAACTTTCATGTCCTTTTCAAAAAGAGTTCTTGTAGCAAGTCATGCCAATGGTGGGTTTAACAACATCACCGTAGCTTATCTTCGTTGTTACGGAGATAAGCAAGCTGCATTTGAAAGTGCTGTTGTCGAACCGCAATCCCCTAATGGATGGGCCATTAAAGTTATGGCTGAAGACAACATCGATATCACTTCTTACCAGCATGTTTTGATTTCCGATTTGGTTAAGATTGAATTTGACTATGCCATTGTCCTCAAAGAAGATGGCCACCCTGTAATTTCATTACCTGCTTTAGCTCGAGTAACAAAGAAAATTCAAATCACCGTTGCCTCCACAAAGGATCTGGATCCAGAACAAACACTTGTCTACTACCGAGAAACACGGGAACGCATCAAAAAACGCGTTTTAAAGTTCATTGGTCAGGAACTTATGCCCGAAATCCACGAAAGCCCGAAATAAGTTTACAAGAACTTAACCTCTCAAGGTTCCGAATACTGATAAAAAAAGTATTATTTTGAATGTTATGTTCATTACGAACGGTTCATAGGTTTATTTATCCCGTTTACGCAAATCAATGGAGCACGCACCCTATCACAAAAGAGACACCAGTTGGTTGGCTTTTAATCACCGGGTTTTGCAAGAGGCAAAGGATCCTGCCGTACCCTTGTATGAGCGCATAAAGTTTTTGGCCATTTACAGTTCCAACTTGGATGAGTTTTATCGGGTTCGGGTATCAGCTATACGGCATTTTAAAGATCTAAAACGGGAAGACCGGCTTGAATGGTTGGATTTACGGCCTAAAAAAGAACTCAAGCACATCAAATCGGTTGTCCACCAACAGCAAACCGAGTTTGGATCTGTTTTTAGAAATCAGATCATTCCAGCGTTGCGGCAACAACACATCCAGTTAATCAACGATTTTAACGCTTTTACACCGACTCAACTGGAGTTTGCTGCCGTTTATTTTCGAGAAAAAGTATTGCCACTGCTCCATGTGACCTACATCGGCGAAGAAGACGAAGCGCCTTTTTTGGAAAATCAGCACCTGCATTTTGTCGTAAATATCGATGAAGTGGATCACTTAGGGTTGGTGAATATTCCTACCGAGAGCTTGCCCCGCTTTCAAGTACTTCCGAGTGGGCCTGATGATTTGGTGGTAACCTTTTTAGATGAAATCATCCGTGCCAACTTGCACCTTTTGTTTGCAGGACATCAACTTACCGCATTTTCAATCAAGATCTCTCGGGATGGAGAACTGTATTTAGATGAAGAATATTCCGGCGATTTGGTTGAAAAAATCAAAGAGAGCCTGAACCATCGCAATGCGGGTTCCCCCACGCGCCTTTTGTACGACAGCGCCATGAGTATCACGCTCACCAAACGTTTGAAACAAATTTTTCATCTGAAAAAAAACGACCTTTTTCCCGGCGGCCGTTACCACAACTTCAATAATTTTTTTGGGTTTCCTGCGCCGGAAAACGCTGCTTTTCTTCATGATGAAGCAATGCCTCCCTTGCCTCATCCGCGAATAGCTGAGACCAGCTCGATGATGGCCATATTGGATCAGGAAGAGTTGTTGTTCCATTTTCCTTATCAGCGCTACGATTACATTGTACGTTTGTTGGAAGAAGCGGCAATTGATCCGGCGGTGGAATCCATCCAGATTACCTTATACCGTGTAGCTTCCCAATCTGCGGTAGTGAAAGCTTTGCTCTTGGCACTTGAAAATGGCAAATTCGTTTTTGCTTTTGTGGAGGCCAAAGCCCGATTTGACGAAGCATCAAATCTTTTTTGGGGACAAGCGCTCGAACAAGCAGGAGCTACAGTACATTATTCCAAACCGAAAATCAAAGTACACAGTAAGATTTTTTTGATTAGAAAAAAAATAACGGGAGGCTACCGCGATTATGCCTACTTGGGTACGGGCAATTTTAACGAAAAAACCGCCAAAATTTATGGTGATCATGCCTTGCTGACTACAGATTCACGCTTAACTGCAGAAGTAGAAGATGTTTTTGCCATTTTGAAAGACCAAACGCCTACAAAACCATTCGAGCACCTGTTGGTTTCGCCGATCAATACGCGATCAGGGTTTGTACAACGCATTCAACGGGAGATCGAACATGCCCAAGCCGGAAAACCAGCCTATATGATCATCAAGATGAATAGCTTGGAAGATTTAGCCATGGTTGATTACTTATATGCGGCCAGTGGAGCGGGCGTGAAAATACAACTCATCATTCGCGGAATCTGTTGTTTGGTGGCGGATGAGCCGGGCTGGAGCGAAAACATTGAAGTGATCAGCATCATTGATCGGTATTTGGAACATGCTCGGGTGTATATTTTTGGGAATGGCGGTGATGAAGAACTGTTGCTGGCTTCGGCCGACTGGATGACGCGTAACCTGGATCGGCGGGTGGAAGTAGTGTTCCCCATCTATAATCAAAAGTTGAGACAAGAACTTCGGCACATCATCAATTTTCAGTTAGCGGACAATACGAAATCCCGTTACATTGATGCGTCCTTAACCAATCCTTACAAAGAAAGGCATCTCAATCAGCCTGCTGTTCGTTCCCAAAGGGATACCTATTTTTACCTGAAAGATAAACTAGAAACGAGCCAAGAATAAGCTGGCATTTTTGATGAGGCTATTATCCCATCATTCTTTAACTCTAGGGCCGTCATCTTTTATCCTCTTGGCGCTGTTGATCAATCAGGATTTTTGCAACGCAATTGAACCTTTGGCGAACCAAATATTTTCTTAACTTTGCCCTCTGTATACCATCATTATGGTGCAAAACCAAAGCTAATGCCTTGGTTTTAGCTGATTTAATTAAGTGTACGTTTACCGCTTAGATGAATTAGCTCTCTTATATCCCGATGGACATTTTCACTCAAACCGTAAACCTTACCCCAGCAATCAGTCAAAAAACTAATCAAAAAAACTATTGTGAAAAGTGTAAACCATATTCGAGATTGGGTATTTCGTCAAGTACATGGTAACAATTTGGTGTACAATACCTGCTGGGAAGATCCCCGCTGTGATCGCGAATTGATGCAGTTGGATGCCAATAGCAATGTGGTCATGATCACTAGCGCTGGCTGCAATGCTTTGGATTATCTACTGGATAACCCAAATTCTATTCACTGCATCGATATGAACCCACGTCAGAATGCTTTGTTGCAACTCAAGTTGGCTATTTTCAAAAAAGGAGATTTCAAACACCTCTTCCATATGTTTGGAGAAGGTGCTTTGCCAGAAATCAAAGAATATTACAAAGAAACGTTGCGTCCAGCATTGCCTGAATTCGCGCAAGAATATTGGGATGACAACCTGAATTTTTTCAATGGCAAAGGCATACGCAAAACTTTTTACCATTACAGTACTTCCGGTACTTTTGCTTGGGTAGCTTATAAGTACCTTAAAGGTCGTAAAAACCTTTTCCGCAAGGTTCAGAAAATGTTCAATGCGGCAACTTTGGAGGAACAAGCAGCGACCTACTATCAAGTGGAGGAAAAAATCCTCAACAAGCTGGTAGAATTTGTCGTTAATCGCCATTTTACCATGTGTTTAGTGGGTGTTCCACGTAGCCAGCAAGAGTTGTTTGTTGAAAAATACGACCGTGGTGCGCTGGGGTTTTTACAGGAATGCTTGCGCAAGGTGTTCACCCTTCTGCCCAGTGCTGACAACTATTTTTGGCGCCTCTACCTCAATGGTCAGTATACCCATGATTGTTGCCCATCTTACTTGAAACAAGGCAACTTTGCTGCGCTTGTTGGTGGCGTAGCAAAAGTACAGACCCATACGTCCACCATGAGTGATTTTTTGAAAAACAACCCTAAAGCTTATTCGCATTATGTGTTGTTAGATCACCAGGATTGGTTGGCTGCTAATAACATTCAAGCACTTGAAGAAGAATGGCAGTTGATTTTGAAAAACAGCCGTCCAGGAACAAAAATCTTGTTGCGTTCGGCTGCACACGAAGTTGACTTCTTTCCACAATTTGTACTTGATGCTGTTGATTTTGAGCAGGAAGTAACTGCCAAAACGCATGTATTGGATCGTGTAGGAACTTACGCCAGCGTTTATTTGGCGATTGTAAAATAGTTTGTTCAATGAAGGGTTTGATGACCAGCTATTGCGCCGTCAAACCCTTCTTTTTTTGTCAAAACAGTCGAAACCAACCATCATGTCAAATATTACCGAAAAATTTGAGCAGCTAACGGAGATCGAACAAAATCAAAACATCCAGCGCTATTATAGATTACAATCCAAGATTTATGACGCTACCCGTTGGTCTTTTTTGTTTGGCCGCAAACAAATTATCCGGGAGATCCCTTTACCGGATGATGGCGCTTGGCAAATCCTAGAAATTGGATTTGGTACAGGTTACAACATTGGTCGTTTGGTAAAGCGTTTTCGTAAAGCTCAATTTTTTGGTTTGGATGTATCGGAAGACATGCAGCGCTTGGCTACCAAAAACCTCGCTGCTTACCAAGATCGTGTTCATTTAGAAGCACGCCCTTATCTGTTTGGAGCAACAGAATGGCATGGAAAATTTGACGCCATCCTTTTTTCTTATTCCCTGACCATGATCAATCCACAGTGGAAAGAATTGCTTCAGCAAGCCAAGGAAGACCTGAAACCAGGTGGATTTATTGCCGTGACTGATTTCCACAATAGCCGCAACTTGTGGTTCAAGAAACACATGGCGCTCAATCACGTACGGATGGATAGTCACCTGGTTCCCGTGCTAAAAGAGCTTTTCCAAACGGTGATTGAAGAAGTGAAAACTGCCTATTCAGGGGTTTGGGAATACCTGGTATTCATGGGGCGCAAAAACTAACTGATCTTACCTTAAGAATGATTCAATACCAAATCGAAGCTGACTTGAATGCGGATGCTTTCATTGCTGTTTTGGAAGCATCCACCTTGGCCGAACGCCGTCCGGTTGGGAACCCGGAGCGCATCGAAATCATGCTCCGTCAGGCAGACCTGATTGTAACTGCCCGAACCGAAGATGGGACCTTGGTAGGGGTAGCGCGTAGTATTTCCGATTTTGTCTATTGTACTTACCTTTCCGATCTGGCGGTGAGTCAATCCCATCAGCGACAAGGCATCGGAATTGAATTGATCAGGCAAACCAAGTTAGCGGCGCCGCAAGCCAACCTCATCTTATTGTCGGCGCCAGCAGCGGTAGATTACTATCCAAAAATTGGAATGGAGCATCACCCCCATGCTTTTATGCTGCGTAAAGTAGAAGATTTAGACCTTTCTAAGGACAAATAACCTAAAAATTGGCTTCATCACGCATTTGAGGTTGTAAAAAGCGTAAAAAATGATCGAACAATGTCTGATTCGACTCCCCAGCGAAAGCATTTTTGAACTATCTTTACACACCTTTTTAAAAAAGCTTTTTTTCTTGCCTAACCACAAATAAAATCAAAGTTTTCACTGCATTTGGTGAAACTACAACGGGTAGATTACCGAATAAACAGCGGATAATCTAAGGAATTACCCAATTTACAAAACTCATTTTAGCAATAGATAAAAACCATCATTATCATGGCAAAACTTAATTTCGGTGGCGTAGAAGAAAACGTGGTTACCCGCGAAGAATTTCCACTCGAACATGCACTAGAGGTATTGAAGAACGAAACCATCGCCATTATTGGCTATGGCGTACAAGGTCCCGGACAAGCGCTGAACCTGCGCGACAATGGTTTTAACGTTATCATTGGCCAACGCGAACCTTCTACTTCTTGGGACAAAGCAGTAGAAGATGGTTTTGTGCCTGGCAAAACCCTTTTCAGCATTGAAGAAGCTGCTGAGCGTGGTACCATTATCCAATACTTGCTATCGGATGCCGCTCAAATTGCCGTATGGCCAACTTTGAAAAAATACCTTACTGCCGGTAAGGCATTGTATTTTTCACACGGTTTTGGCATTACTTATAAAGAACGTTCTGGCATTATTCCACCAGCGGATGTAGATGTCATTTTGGTAGCACCTAAGGGCTCTGGAACCAGCTTGCGTCGTTTGTTTTTGGAAGGCCGCGGGTTGAATTCGAGCTTTGCCATTTTCCAAGATGCAACTGGTCGCGCACAAGAGCGTTCCGTTGCTTTGGGCATCGGTATTGGTTCAGGATACTTATTTGAAACGACCTTCAAAAACGAAGTATACAGCGACCTTACTGGCGAACGTGGTACTTTGATGGGCGCTATTCAAGGTATTTTTGCCGCACAATACGATGAATTGCGTCGTCGTGGGCACACGCCATCAGAAGCATTCAACGAAACGGTTGAAGAATTGACCCAAAGCTTGATGCCTTTGGTAGCTGAAAACGGCATGGACTGGATGTACGCCAACTGTTCTACTACTGCTCAGCGCGGTGCATTAGACTGGTGGAAGAAATTCCGTGATGCGGTTGCTCCGGTTTTCAAAGAGCTATACGACAATGTTGCTGCTGGCGAGGAAGCACAACGCTCTATTGATTCCAATGGACAAGCGGATTACCGCGTGAAATTGGAAGCTGAATTGAAAGAACTACACGATAGCGAAATGTGGCAAGCTGGCCAAACAGTACGCAACTTGCGTCCTGAAAAGCAAGGCTAATTAATATAATGGTAAATTGCGAGTGCTGGGGATCCTCCGGCATTCGCAATTCCCTCCTAGTCAACTTATCCTATGATCAATATCTCTTCTGGAACATCCACCCTCATCAGCGTAGAGAACATCTACAAAGCTAAAGTGCGTCTAAAAGGGATTGCCGAGCAAACTCCTTTGCTGTACAATGCCAACCTTTCCGAGCATTTTGGGTGCAAAGTGTACCTTAAGCGAGAAGATCTTCAGGTAGTTCGATCGTATAAAATTCGCGGTGCCTACAACAAGATGGCTTCTTTATCCAAAGAACAACTGTCAAAAGGAGTGGTGTGTGCCAGCGCAGGCAATCATGCGCAAGGCGTGGCTTTTGCTTGTCAAAAAATGCAGATCCCCGGGGCAATTTATATGCCCAGCGTAACGCCCATGCAGAAAGTCAGCAAAGTCAAATTGTTTGGTAAGCAATTCGTTGAAGTCATTTTGACGGGCGATACTTTTGATGATGCCTATGCCGAAGCTTTGGCTTATTGCAACCAGGAAGGAAAAGCTTTTATCCACCCTTTTGATGATGAAAAGGTGATGGAAGGTCAGGGTACAGTGGGATTAGAGATCCTTGAAGAATGCACTGAGCCCATTGATTACATTTTTGTCGGCATTGGCGGTGGTGGATTGGTATCAGGATTGGGCAGTTATTTTAAGCAAATTAGTCCCACTACAAAAATTATCGGTGTTGAACCGACCGGAGCTCCTTCGATGAAAGAGGCCTTGATCATGGGTGAAGTAGTGACCCTTGATCAAATTGATCCCTTTGTAGATGGCGCTGCGGTAAAAAGGGTAGGAGAGAAGACCTTCAAAATTGCCCAACAAGTATTGGAAGATGTGGTTTTGGTTGATGAAGGCAAAGTGTGTAGCACCATTTTGCAATTGTACAATGAAGAAGGCATTGTTGTAGAACCTGCTGGAGCGTTAGCGATTGCCGCTTTGGATCAATTTCGCGAACAGATCAAGGGAAAAACCGTGGTCTGTGTGGTGAGTGGTAGCAACAACGACATTACCCGTACCGAAGAGATCAAAGAACGATCGCTGTTGTACGAAGGCTTGAAACACTACTTTATCATCCGTTTTCCTCAACGTGCCGGGGCACTGCGCGAATTTCTCAACAATGTGCTGTGCCCAACCGACGACATCACCCATTTTGAATACACCAAAAAACACAATCGGGAGAATGGCCCCGCACTGGTCGGTATTCAAATGCAACGCAAAGAAGATTACGCAGGTTTGATTCAGCGTATGGAACAATACCGCATCAATTACCAGACCTTAAACGACCAGAAGATGTTGTTCGATTTGTTGATATAGCATTATCCGTGCTTACAAAAAATCCAAACTCGTTTCCCCCAACGCCAAAATTTTCACAAACTCCACATCCGATACCGGCATTACGGATAAGCGACTTTGGCGAATCAACCCAATCTGCTGTAGCTCAGGCATTGATTTGATCTCTTTGAGCGTGACGGGTCGATTCAAGCGTTTGAGTGGTGCTACTTCCACTACCGACCAATCGCCTTCTTCGGCAGTAGGATCGGGATAATGTTCGTGGATGACTTGGCAGACGGCTACTACTTCCAACCCTTTTTGGCTATGGTAAAACAGCACCGGGTCGCCTTCCTTCATGGCACGGAGATTGTTGCGGGCAGCATAGTTGCGCACGCCGTCCCACATGGATTTTCCGAGTCGCTCCAAATCGTCGTAACTAAATGCGTCGGGTTCGGATTTGATTAACCAATAACTCATCATTGCGTATTTTGTGGGGCGTGTTTCGGCGTGCTGAATTTCCATTGCCGAAACAATTCCCAGGTTACGATGCCAATACAAACTGCTATATTGAATGAATGTTTTGCGCCATATTGAGGTACTTCAATAGTACCGTCTACTATTTCCATTACGCCCTCGCTTACACCCACTACTTCATTGCCAAAAACCAGCGCAACTTTGCCTTCTACCGGGAAATCGAATGCCTCTAAAGATTGACTGCCCTGTGCTTGTTCAACAGCCCATACTTGCCAGCCCTCGGCTTGTAGGGTGCGAACAGCCTCGCAAGGATCCTCGATGTAGCACCAATCAACGGATTCTGTCGCTCCAATAGCTGTTTTAAGAATTTCCTTGTGGGGCGGCGTTGCTGTAATACCACAAAGATAGATTTTCTCTAATGCAAAACCATCGGCAGTACGAAATGCTGAGCCGGTGTTTAGTCCCGAACGTACATTATCCAATACCAGTATGATCGGGGTTTTGGCTTGTTTTTTGAAATCGGCTATACTGATTCGCTGTAGCTCCAGCAGGTTCTTTTTGCGCATCCTCAATCCATTTTTTTAAACAAGATAGCGGTTAAAAAGCCTTGTTGAAAGACGACTTCTTGTTTCCAATCTTTGAATAATGTAATTCGCTCGGCATCGGAAAAATCATTCATGGTGCGGAGGTAAAAAATATAGGATTGCTGTTCTAGGTTTTTGGCGGTAAATCCCCTTTGCTGCTGGGAAAGGTCGCGCCAATGTAAAGGGCCTATTTCCGGAAAAGCGGTTCCCACCTCATTTAATGGAATGTGTTTTTGATCCAGGTAATCGATCATTTTTTGTCGCAATGCGTAATGCGGCCAATGCGCCAAGGTGGTATCCCAACTTTGGGCAATGTAAGGCGGATAGATCCAAAAATGGCCACTGATCAAACCAATCAGAGTGAAAGCGAATAAAAAGGATTTCCAGCGCTCAGATAAACAGCTTTTCAGCAACAATACAACGAACAAAATATCGGCGCTGAGAAAAAAAGGCCCCAAGTAACGATGTAAATTTACCCCGCGGTACACCAAAAAACTAAAACTCTCCATAGCCAGCATGACCAAACAAAGGATGCTTAATCTGCGAACGTGATCCAGCTTCCAGAACGGTTGCCAATACCGCCAAATAATGGCAGCGATGATACCCATTGATAACCAAAGAAATATCCGTCCAAAATCCAGTAATCGCAAAATTAATACAACGGCATTACGGACTAAACCCGACCAACCAACCTTTGCAAAACTGGGCGCCCAGGGAGAATCGGCATGGAAGCCAATCCAACCTTTTGCTTGATAATGCAGCAGCAAAAAAGCCAATGATAGCAGACCAGCAGGGACATAAGCCAGCATTTTTTGTAGTCCAAAGCGCCAGTCCAATACTTTTTTTTCGGCGGCAAGTATTTCAAAAACGTACAATCCTGCGGTGGCCATCATTCCGCGCATACTGGTTGCCGATAACATTAGCGTACCTACAACAAGCAACCAGCGTTGGTGCGTCCAACTTCCGTAAAGACCAAGTAGGAAGCCTGCAATGACAACATTATCGGGGCTAACCAGCGTACTCTGCGTAGCAAAAACTGGGTCGACAAAAATCAATAAGGGAAGCCAATCGCCCGTTCCTGGATGCAATCGATCGCCCAATTTTGCCAATACGGCGATAGTAATCAAAATAAAAGGAAATACAGCGAAATGACTTACCGGTAAGGATTGTCCAAACAGCTGCCATAGAAAAGCCAAGTACATCCCAAAACCCGGGGGATGCCCGCTGTCGATGACAGCGGGCAACAACAGGGAATGAAAACGATGGTCAAAAAACCATTGTGCCTGTCGCGAAGCCAACTGAGTAGTATCCCAAAAAAAAGGATGGCGGCACGACAAAAAAAGCCCTAGAACAGCCAGCGTGGCATATATCCAGAAGGAAATTCTCATTTTTGTTTTTTGTACTCCATCGCCGCCCTTACAAAATCAACAAATAAAGGGTGCGGGTTTTCGACGGTACTTTTGAGTTCGGGGTGAAATTGAACACCTATAAACCAAGGATGGCCTTTTAACTCCACGATTTCCACCAAATCAGACTCTGGATTCACGCCCGTGGAAATAAAACCGGATTGCTCAAATTGTTCGCGGTATTTGTTGTTGAATTCAAAACGGTGACGATGGCGTTCGCTGATTTTTAACTTGCCATAAATCTGTGCCGCTTTGGACTTACGGCGTAGTTCACAGTCGTAAGCGCCCAAACGCATCGTGCCGCCTTTCATGGTGATCTTTTTCTGATCGGGCATCATGTCAATCACTGGATATAGAGTTTCTTCATCCACTTCAGTAGAGGAAGCTTCCGGAAATCCCAATACATTTTGAGCATATTCCACAACAGCACATTGCATCCCCAAACAGATACCAAAAAACGGGATTTTGTTTTCCCGAACATATTGGATGGCGCGTATTTTCCCCTCGATGCCGCGTAACCCAAATCCAGGGGCAACCAGGATTCCATCTAAGCCCTCAAGGCGTTGAAGAAATTCCTCTTGACTACCTTCCAAGTGCTTGGAATGGATGGGGTCAACGATGACCTTGCATTCATTCATGGCACCAGCATGGATAAACGACTCGTAGATCGATTTATAGGCGTCTTGAAGTTCATTGTATTTTCCTACCAAGCCAATCCGTACCGTATAAACTGGATTTTTTAATTTGGCCAGGAAGTTTTTCCAAGCCGAAAGATCTGGTTCGCGGCGATCCTGCAAACGCAACTTTGTCAGCACAGTGGCATCCAAACGTTCCTTAAGCATCAGTAGGGGCACATCGTAAATGGTTTCGGCATCCATCGCCTCGATGACGGAACCCACATCCACATTACAAAAAAGAGCCAACTTGCGACGGATGTCCATCGTCAAGGGGTATTCGGTACGACACACCAAAATATCCGGTTGAATTCCGGTGTTGAGCAATTCTTTGACAGAATGCTGGGTAGGCTTCGTTTTTAACTCCTTGGCTGCTTTGAGATAAGGAATCAACGTGAGATGGATTACCAAACAATTGTCGATACCCAATTCCCAACGCAGTTGTCGCAAAGACTCCAGATAGGGTAAGGATTCAATATCGCCTACGGTTCCGCCCAATTCGGTGATCACGATGTCATGTTTTTGGCCATCGCCCAGCAATTGCACCCGACGTTTGATCTCATCGGTGATGTGCGGTACCACTTGAACCGTTTTTCCTAAATACGCGCCAGCTCTTTCCTGGTCAATGACCGTGCTATAAATGCGCCCGGTGGTAACATTATTAGCCTGGGAAGTTGGCGTGTTAAGAAAACGTTCGTAATGCCCAAGATCCAGATCGGTCTCGGCACCATCATCGGTGACAAAGCACTCGCCGTGTTCATAAGGATTGAGTGTACCTGGATCCACGTTGATGTAGGGATCAAACTTTTGGATGGTAACTGAGAAACCTCTGGCTTGCAGCAGTTTGGCTAAGGATGCGGAAATAATGCCTTTGCCTAAAGAAGAAGTTACGCCGCCCGTAACAAAAATATACTTGGTCATAATTAAAAAAGCTTGTTACGGATCACAAAGTTAGGTAAAAGAGAACAGGAATCGGCGCAGAAATAAATTTTAGCAAAAAAAAGTCCGATATACTTGCATGTAATGTTAATTATTTGTAAACTTTAAGTTACTTAAATGTAAATTTAATTTTTACCTTCCTACAAAGGAACAAAATTCAGGAAACAAAATGGGAATAGTTAGAAAAATGGCAGTTTTTTGGAGCGTGATGGTTTTTTCTGGGCTTATTTCCGGACAAACCAAGGTGGCTTATCTAGGAGCCGAAGAAAAGAGTTCGGCAATTGAAAAAACGATGTTGACATCAAATACCCGTGCTATAGCATATGTTAAAGCGGGAAATTTACTATTAGTTAAAGCAGAGCTAGGCTCAAAAGAGGGCGTTTTTATTTTGGATACTGGTGCGCCTACCCTCGTGATCAATTACGTGGGTAAACGCAAACAAATTCCAGCCCAAGGAGTAACTGGTGCTTTAATGGTAGAAGATACTTTGGTCAAACGGTTTCGTTGGAACAATACCGAGTGGAGGGATGTCAACGGTTTGGTAGTAGATATGAAGCATTTTGAAGATGTTTCTTCGCGGGATTTAAGGGGTTTAATAGGCTACGAGATCCTTAAAAATTACGAAATGATCGTTGATCCTGGGAATCAAACGATTCATTTGTTAAGCAGTAGAAAGAACCTCCCTTATGATCCGAATCAGGTACTCACTACTGTGCCCATGTTACAACTAGACCATTTACCGATCATTGAAGTGGAGATCAATGGCAAAAAAGTACTTTTGGGAGTTGATACTGGCGCAGAGATCAATTTTCTTGATCAGCGTTTGATCGATGAGGGGATATTGAAAGCAAGTGAATCAGTGGGATCAAACTTGGTGAGAGGCTTGGATAATTTTGAAAAACGCAATGAGAAACTACTTTTTGACTACGTCACAATAGGTGGGATTGTACTAAAAGATCAAGTTTTTGCAGTTGCAGATTTAAAAAATCTTTTTCCAGCAAGCAATGAATTAAAAATCCAGGGGCTGGTGGGGAATTCTTTTTTGAATCAATTCCGCTACAGCATGAACTACCGGAAAGGAACTTTTACGATTATTAATTTCTAGTCTAAGGTCATTGTACGCTGTGAAAAAAGCGAGGGCGCTCAAATCTT
>JBBRGN010000041.1:0-22650 GCA_038240665.1 Chitinophagales bacterium
CAATTCGGTCATAGAACCTTTATTTATCGCTTTTTGACTGCGGTTCAATAGTGCTTTAGGCGATAAATCATAGTCAATATCATAGATGCCATCACCCTGCAAATCATAGATCGAACTCGCATCACTAGCAAGCTTTGTCTCAAAATCGTTCAACCCGACACTGCTGTTGGCTACTTCTTTAAAATGCTGTGCAATGGTACCAACTGATGAACCTTGAAAGTAAAACTGCTGGTTGAAGTTGGCCAGTTGATTGGCGGTCAGTGCAAAATTGATGTTTTTCCACCCCGGAGATCTAGGACGTGAGGTAAATACTACTCCGGCATTGGGAAGATTGAAAACAGTCCGGTTGTCAGTATTGATGCCGTTGCCTTGGCCACTTACCAACTGGGAGGTAGCGTCATTTATCGATAAAGCTGGCGTGAAGGAATATTCTGATTTGCGAAAAAGGGCAATCCCTGCCGGGTTGGTATTGACAACCGAAAGATCTGCACCAATTGCGCTCATCGAGGAACCAACACCCACATACCGAGCAGTACCACTATAGGTCAATGCGGAATAACGGAGCGCATCTGCAACGTTTTGAGCGGTAACCGAAAACGAGGTTAGGGCGAGTACAATGGCAAGGCCAATACCCCAGCCAAAACGATGGCTTTTCATAAGCAGGTAAATTTTTGATTTTTTGGAAGGGAGAATGGACACAGAATGGAGTTGGGGGATGAGCTCTTCCGGAGGGATTCGTGATTGGATAATCAACCCCCTAGAAGAGCTCATATTTATAAGAAATTCTTAGTTGTTGCGACGACCGCCAGCATTACCGCCGCTACTCGAAGGAGCAGGGGCGGGTGATGGAGCTGATGCGCGTCCACCGCTACCGCCACTGTTGAACCCACCACCGCCAGAACTTCTAGGCGTATTGTTGAATCCGCCGCCGCCATTATTGTTATTATTGAAACCATCATTGCTTCCATAACCAGAAGAACGGTTGTAAGATGGCGTCCGATCAGGGGCGTAAGAGCGTGGGCGATCATTGAAAAAACCGCCGCCGCCAGAGCTGTTGTTGTTGTTGTTGTTGCGATCTACTCCACCCGCTGAGCGATCTTGGGTATAAGTTCTTGGTCGATCATTGAAAAAATCACCGCCGTTGTTGTTACCCTGGTTATTGGGTGTCCGATCTTGCGTATAATTTCTTCCTCCGCCGGGGTTGCCATTGCCATTATCGACTGGCGCAGGGTTAGACTGGCGGGTACGATCGTAATTATAAGGCTGAGACCGATCAATGGGTTGTGCATAACGGTTGCCATCCCCCAAACCTGTATTTCCCGGATTTTGACGCGTACGATCGTAGTTGTCAACAGGAGCTGGTAAACGACGCCCACCACCGTTGTAGTTATCGCTTGGATTAACTACATTACCATCATTTCCGATGCTTCTAGGATCGGTGCTTGGCGCCGTTTGGCGTTGTGGTGTTATGTTGCGTCCGCCTGGCTGGATTACGCCGGGAGCCGAACCGTCATTGTCATTGCGAAGATTGCCATTGTTTGGCGTGAGGGCTTGACGATCAGTGTTTTGTATCCGATCACTAGCTCTTTGTACTTCTGCTCTACCGCCAGGATTGGTGAATCCAGGAGCAGGTCGAGGGGTAAGAGCAGGATCTGGACCAGCAGCAGCACCGCCACGGCGTGGGCCGTAATAGCTGTTGTTGTCACGAGCTACGCCCCCATTGGTACCGTTGCCATTGCCGTTGTTGTTGTAATAGTTATTGTTGTAAACGTTGTTGAAGCTGTTGTAAGCAAAGCCATTGCCCCAGCTAGGAGAGCAATACCCCCAATTGTTGAAGCCGTTATAGTTGTTGAATCCGCCGCCCCAGCCGTAGTTGTTGAATCCACTGCCCCAGCCATAATTGTTGAAGCCACCCCAGCCAAAGTTGTTGAAGCCACCACCCCAACCTAGGCCTGAACCAAAACCTCTTCCAAAGCCGCCGCCGAATCCATAATTTCCAAAACCGCCGTAGTTGTTGTAACCACTGTAATAGTTAAAGCTGTTAAAGCGATTGAATCGGTTCCAGCTGGAATAATAGGGATTGTCGTAAATCAGAACACTAAGACCCGAAGACAAATAGGGATCGTAATAATAGGAGTCCACGTAGACGGGGTCAAAAAATCCAAACCCGTAGTAAGGCCGATTGAACCGGCGCAAACGCGAAGTGTAGTAATAGTCATAGCCGTTGTTGTAACCATTTTGATTGTCGGTATAGCTGGTGTTATTCGAGTTGTTGTTACCCGACTTATTGTAGCTAGACTGATTGTCGTAATTACTGTTGTTGCTGTAATTACCATTACCGTTGTTGTTATAACCGCGGTTTGTGTTGCGGGGAGTAGTCCGCTGCACATTCGCATCCCGATCTGGGTTGTAATAAACGTCATCATATTGCCCGAAGGCAGTGGTGCCGAAGAATCCGACCAGGACAGTAAAGATTAACCAAAGTTTCAAATTTTTCATATCCTTAGATTTTAAAGGAACTTAAATATTCAGAGCTTCCTTTGTACAACAACGAAATTATTACATTTGTGCATCATTAGATGTTAAAACAATGATAAAGTGACACTTAACACTAGTTAAACTTGTTAAGATTCGCTTAATCAAAATGTTAAAGTTGCACATAGCTTGGAAAATGGAAATTTATTAACCCAAACTCATTCCTAAATTTACGGAATAAACTGGATCATGGCAAAAGAAATTACTGCACGGAGCGAGAATTATTCAGATTGGTACATCGACATCGTAAAAAAAGCCAACTTAGCCGAAAACTCGGCGGTGCGCGGATGTATGGTGATCAAGCCTTATGGTTTTGCCATTTGGGAAAACATTCGCGATCAGCTCGATCGCATGTTTAAAGAAACGGGACACGTCAATGCTTATTTTCCCTTGTTTATTCCCAAAAGCTTTTTGAGCCGGGAAGCAGAACACGTGGAAGGTTTTGCTAAAGAGTGTGCCATTGTTACTCACCACCGTTTGATGAACGCACCGGATGGTAGTGGCGTAATAGTTGACCCCACTTCTAAGTTGGAGGAGGAACTTATCGTCCGGCCAACTTCTGAAACCATCATTTGGCATACCTATAAAGATTGGATCAACTCTTATCGGGATCTTCCTTTGCTGATCAATCAATGGGCCAATGTGGTGCGGTGGGAAATGCGTACTCGTTTATTTTTGCGTACTTCTGAATTTCTCTGGCAAGAAGGCCACACCGCTCATGCCACCAAAGAAGAAGCGATTAAAGAAACCTTGACAATCCTTGACCTCTATGCCACCTTCGCGGAAGAATACATGGCCATGCCAGTGATCAAAGGTATCAAAACGGCCAACGAGCGTTTTGGGGGAGCTGTAGAGACTTATTGCATCGAGGCTTTGATGCAGGATGGCAAAGCTTTGCAAGCGGGTACTTCGCACTTTTTGGGACAAAACTTCGCCAAAGCATTTGATGTGACTTTTTCCAATGAAAACAACCAAACGGAACACGTTTGGGCAACTTCTTGGGGGGTTTCTACGCGCTTAATGGGCGGTTTGATCATGACCCACTCTGATGATGATGGCTTGATCGTACCTCCTCGCCTTGCGCCGGTGCAGGTGGTAATTGTACCAATTCCAAAACCTTCGGATGAACTGGATGAGGTAGCAAAAAAAATCTTGGCAGCGCTTAAATCGCGCGGCATCAGAGCTACTTATGATATGGATACCAAAAAGCGACCAGGTTTTAAATTTGCCGAGCAAGAATTGCGGGGCGTACCTGTGCGTATTGGATTGGGTATGCGAGATTTGGAAAATAATCAGGTAGAAATCGCACGCCGCGACAACCGGGAGAAAACCATGGTCAACCTGGAAGGTATCGAGGTTTACATCGAAGAGCTGCTAGAAACCATCCAAAAAGATCTATTCCAAAAAGCGTTGGATTTGCGTACCAATTTGACCAACCAAGCCGATACCATGGAAGAATTCATGGAAATAATCGAGCGCGAAACGCCTGGATTTATTGCTGCACACTGGGATGGTACCACCGAAACAGAGATAAAAATCAAGGAATTAACCAAAGCGACCATTCGCTGTATTCCTATTGATGCGCCGGAAGAGGAAGGGGTATGTATCCTTACGGGCAAACCTTCTCATCGGAGGGTGTTGTTTGCTAAAGCTTATTGATACTGAGTTATAGATAAGGGCAATGGGGTGTTTTCCTCATTGCCCTTTATTTTTTTGCAAAAAAGCTCCTTCAGCGCCAAAATCTATCCAAACTTCCTCTCCTAAAAGCGGCGATGCAAAATGGTGATCTAACAAAGAAACAGATACTTCATTCTCACCAATCTTTACTTTTCCCCGATTTTTTTCCATTCCCATCCATAATCCCTTTAAGGTGCTTTGTTTGATGGGGAAAAGGGCGTTGGGAATCCCTTCGGCACTGATTTTCCCATCTTTCAGGCAGATCACCCGGTTTGCCAATTGCCGGATCTCGTCCTCGTTATGGGTTACCAAAACGGTAGTCAGTTGATTTTGCCGGTGAATATCAAGGAGGAAAGTCTGTAATCGACTCCGCATAGTAAAATCTAAGGCTGATAAAGGCTCGTCCAGTAACAGCAAGGATGGTTTTTGAATGAGTGCGCGCGCCAAAGCTACCCGTTGCTGTTGCCCTCCTGATAACTGCGGCGGATAGTTGTCGGCCAATTCCGTTAAACCCTTCACCTCCATAAGTTCTGTAATGATCTTCTTTGATCCACCCTTGGGCAAGGCGTATAATAGGTTTTCTCGGACGGTCATATTGGGAAAAAGGGCATATTGCTGAAAAACCAATCCCACCTTTCTTTTTTGAGGAGGGACAAAAATTTTCTTTGACGAATCCTGCCATATACTTGTTCCTGAAAAAATGCAGCCGCGCGCTTTTTTTTCCAAACCTGCCAAAACACGCAACAAGGTCGTTTTGCCGCTGCCAGATTCACCCGTTACGACCAGCAGCTCACCAGGTTCAATGGTCAGGGCTATTTCTAGGTTGAAAACGCTTTTTTTTCCCTTCAACAAAAGCGCTACCTCGGCTTGAATCAGCGGTTGCGCCATTGTCGATGTTGTTGGTTAAGCGAGTAGAAAGCCAGCAGCAAAAGAAACGACAAAACCACCAAGATCGCAGCATACTGATGAGCCTGGGCATAATGAAGCGATTCCACCTCTTCAAAAATGGCGATGGAAGCCACCCTCGTTTGCCCCGGAATGTTGCCGCCAATCATGAGGACTACGCCAAATTCGCCTACGGTATGGGCAAAGGTAAGAATGGCTCCACTCCAAAGCGATGGCCGAATATTGGGAAGAATGACCCTAGTTAAAGTTTGCCACCTTGACTTTCCTAGCATGTAAGATGCCTCAACCAACTGCGAAGGCAGGCCTTCCAAACCAGCTTGTAAGGGCTGAACCATGAATGGTAAACTGTATACCAAAGACCCTACCACCAATCCAGCAAAGGAAAACACAAATTGGATGCCAAAAACCTCGTGAAGCCAGCGACCAAAGGGGTTTCCAGGACTAAAAGCCAGCAAAAGGTAGAATCCAATAACCGTGGGCGGTAGTACCAGTGGGAGGCTAACCAAACTTTCGATCCACCTGCGCCAGCGACTGCGGGTATGCGCCAGCCAGTAGGCTAAAGGAAAACCCAGCAAAAACAACAGCAAAGTGGTATAGGTCGCCAATTGTAAAGTCAGCAGCAGGGTTTGCCAAAAGGGTTCATTCATACAGGTAGCTTATCATCGGGCTAAAATATAACCATTTCGTTTAAGGATTGCTTTCGCTTTCGAAGATTTTAAAAAAGCTAAAAATTGCTTGGCTGCTTCTGGAGCATGTTGATGGCCATATTCAGTAACAACTGCACCTTGAGCGATAGGGTGATACAATAAGGTGTCGATGGGAACCCAAGAGCCCTTACCCAATGTAGGTTGAGCCAAAACGGAAGACTGAGCGGTAATCCCCACATCACAAGCTCCGGAGAGAATGTATTGGTTGGTTTGGGCAATACTTTCGCCTATTATTAGTTTAGCCTTCACTGCTGGGAGCAATCCTTTTTTTTCCAAAACCAACATCGCCGCTTCTCCATAAGGGGCATTACGGGGATTGGCAAGGGCTATTTTTTCAATTTTACTGTCTTTCAATACCTCCAGGCCAGGTTTAAGGTCGATTTTTTTAGTTGTCCAGAGCACCAAAGTACCAAAGGCATAAACTTGAACTGGAGCTTGCGCTTTACCAGCATCTATCAGGTTTTTTGGGTATTCTACATCAGCAGATACAAAAACATCGTAAGGTGCACCTTGAGTGATTTGTGCGGTTAGTTTTCCCGAAGAGCCAATGATTAAAGCAACAGATCGTTTTTTTTGTTTTTCAAAAACGGTTTTCAGTTCCTCCATAGCGAATTGGACGTTGGCCGCAGCAGCAATGGTGAGTTCAGCGGTTTTTTGGGGACTTGAGTTGATTACTGAACCATTTGTGGTCAAGAAAAACGCAAGTAGCCAACTTTTTTTTGCCAAAAAAATAAAAACAAAGCAAGTAAAAGGTAGTACAAAAGAAAGCAACGCTCCGAATGGAAAAGTAAAAAAAGGAGAAATAAAATGCAGCCTTTTCATAATTTTGGATTAATCGGTTTATACTGAAAAAATAGAGAAATTCTGAATAGTATTTCTGTATTAGAAAAAATTAAATTAATTCGACCCTGTTAATGTGGGATTAACATTGAAGCTGTAACTTTGTAATTACAATAAACAAAAATTGAACATGAAGAAGTTTTTACCCTTATTGGGGGTTGTCGCTTGCTTTCTTTTGTCTTTCCAAACCAGTTTTGCGCAACAACCACTCCAATTGCAATACCTATCGACGCATTTTACGGGTCGATTCAATGAAGGCGCCGCAGAAATTGCCGCCTACGATCCGGCTACACGTCGTCTGTTTTTCTCCAACGCCCAAGCCAACACGATTGGCGTTTTGGACATTCGCAATCCGCTGAATCCAATCAGCGTGGATACCATTATATTAGCACCTTATGGCGGCGTTGTGAACAGCGTGGCCGTTTCGAATGGCATTGTTGCCGTAGCAGTGCAGGCGACTGATGCTACGCAGAATGGCAAAGTCATCTTTTTCAACACCAATGGTGATTTCCAAAAGTCTTTCACGGTAGGTGCTTTGCCGGACATGTTGACTTTTACACCCGATGGTAAAAAAATATTGG
Source organism: Chitinophagales bacterium (assembly GCA_038240665.1). GTDB lineage: Bacteria > Bacteroidota > Bacteroidia > Chitinophagales > Saprospiraceae > Haliscomenobacter. Next base: position 7,247 of record JBBRGN010000041.1, read on the forward strand.
TGGCCAACGAAGGGGAACCCAATGCAGCCTATACCACCGACCCCGAAGGATCAATTAGTGTGATTGACATTGCAGCAGGTACAGTAACCGCAATTCCATTCACCGGATTCAATGATAAAACAGCTTACTTGCGCAACAAAGGGATCCGGATTTTTGGACCCAATGCCAACGTTGCCAAAGATGTTGAACCGGAATACATTACAGTAACTCCCGATAGCAAGCGGGCTTATGTAACCCTTCAAGAAAACAATGCCGTAGCGGTAATTGATCTAACAACCAACAAAATTAGCGATATTTTCCCACTAGGGTATAAAGACCACAACAGTGGCACGCCAACGCTAAAAGAATACATCGTCAGCAACCTGATCAATTTACCGGAACTAGGTAAGCCTGTTTACAAAGGCGGTCAGCCAGCGATTAAATTGGGCGGTTTCTCGGGTTTGTATTTTGAAGCCAAGGAATCCAATGATTCAATCTATACTTTTTATACCATCCCCGATCGGGGACCTAATGATGATGTAGTACTCAAAGCGAGGGTACTGGGAACGGGCAATGTGCCTGCTGAGAGCGATCTTCGTCCTTTCAAATTGCCTAATTACCAGGCGCGGATCGTAAAATTGACGCTCAACCGTCGTTCAGGACGTATGTCTTTAGGCCAAACTTTACTCATTCGTAAAATTGAAGGTGTATCAATCCCTATCACTGGCCGTACCAATGTACCGGGCTATGACGAAATTCCAGTTACTTACACCGATATCAAGACCGAATACAATGTGGCTGACTGGCGCGATACAGTCTCTAAAATTAGCTATCAAGAGCTACCATTTGATCCTCTAGGGGGTGATTTTGAAGGAATAGTGCGCGACCGCGACGGCAACTTCTGGATGTGTGATGAAAACCGCCCTTCTGTTTTTAAATTCAGCCCAGACGGGACAATGATTGACCGCTTCGTACCCAAAGGGACTTCGGCTCTTGGCATCATCGACTTAGGCGCGGGTACTTTTGGCTCAGAAACATTGCCTGCCGTATACAGCAAAAGATGGGCAAACCGTGGTTTTGAAGCCATTGCCTACGATCCCGAGACCAACATTATTTACGCTTTTATCCAATCGCCTCTGTTCAATCCGAGCAGCATTACCCAAAACGCCTCCGATGTACTGCGGGTATTGGGGATTAATGCAGCTACTGGACAGCCGGTAAGCGAGTACGTCTACCTATTGGAGCGCAACCGCGAACCAGGTTTGGCCTTGAGCCGCGTTGACAAAATTGGAGATGCCGTTTTTGTCAGCAAAAATAAATTCTTGGTATTGGAGCGCGATTCCAGCATTCCGGGGCAGCCTCAAGGTAAAAAATACATTTATGAGGTCAATTTCACCGGAGCTACCAACTTATTGGCTGATCCAACTTTAGCGGCTTTATCAGCGAAGGCTACCTCAACAGGAGCAACCGATAAAACACTAGAAATGTTGACGGCTGATGAACTCGTAGCACGTGGTATCCGCGCGATCAACAAACGCAAAATCTTGAACTTGCCAAGCATTGGTTACCAAGCTGGCGATAAAACAGAAGGCATCGCCTTGTTGCCTAATGGCGATATGGCGGTTATCAATGACAACGATTTTGGTCGCGCCGGCGCAGGTTTGACCGATACCATTTCCTTGGGAATAGTTTCTTTTTCGAAAAACAACGCGCTTGATCCCAGCGATCAGGATAACGCCATTCGCATCAAAAACTATCCGGTGTTGGGGATGTACCAGCCGGATGCCATTGCGAACTTTAACCACAATGGCCGCAATTATTTCATCACAGCCAACGAAGGTGATGCCCGTGGTTACACTGGATTTAACGAAGAAGTACGGGTGTCGACGCTTACACTAGATCCAACGGCATTTCCTAAAGGAGATAGTTTGAAATTAGCGCCTGTGTTGGGACGTTTGAACGTTACGAATACGCTAGGCGACTTGGATAGCGACCGCGATTATGATCAATTGTTTGCTTTTGGTGGGCGTTCATTTTCCATTTTTGATGACTACGGCAACCTAGTCTATGATAGTGGCAATGACTTCGAACAGCTCATTGCAAAAGATCCCCGGTTTACCCTTAATTTTAACTGTAGTAACGACAGCAATACCTCTTTTGATACCCGCAGCGACAACAAAGGGCCGGAGCCAGAGGGAATTACAGTGGCTACGATCAACAACAAGCGGTATGCGCTGATTGGTTTGGAGCGCATCGGCGGAGTGATGGTTTATGATATTGACAATCCGCTACAACCCAAGTTCGTTAGCTATGCCAACAACCGGAATTTTGCAGCGGTAGCGAACACTCGTCAGGCAGGAGACCTAGGCGTAGAGGAAGTATTGTTCATCCCCGCCAGCCAGAGTCCAGTCAACGTGGCTTTGGTCGTGACGGCCAATGAAATCAGCGGTACCATTTCCATCTTTGCCACCGATCGCATCACTGCGGTAAATGACCCCGTTCAGATTGCTGTGGATTGGAAATTATACCCCAACCCAGCGCAGGGGGAATTACTGTCCAACTTGAGCGCCGATTACCAAGTTTTTGACACTTTTGGTCGTCAATTGCTGAATGTAAAAGGTACAAATCGTATTGATTTGTCAGATCTGCCTGCTGGTACTTATGTAGTGAGAAATATCCTACACAACTTGAGCAAGTTGATTGTGAAGCAATAATATGGGGGTGTCTTGGTGTGTTTGTCACCATGGTATTTCTTGAAAATAAAAGCCAGGCACCGGTTGCGGTGTCTGGCTTTTATTTTTGTGCACGGTATAAAAAAAATAAGCCAAGCACGAGGCATGGAAAACCGAATTGGTCTACAATGCGTCCTACTTGGCTTTATTTTTGAGTACGACTGAATCCCAAATTTTGCTGGGATCGAGTACCATCCTCTGCTTTCGGAAGGAATCAAAAAAGAAGGGTCATTTTTGACTCATTCCCAACCGAAAACGCAACGATTTAATCGTCAAGGGAATCCTCATCGATTTCCACAGCAGCTATCTTGGCCTGCTCGGGATTTCCCAGCAATTTTTCCTTGATTTTTAGTTCAAGCTCGTGGGCCATTTCTGGATTATCGGCCAGGAATTGTTTGGCAGCTTCGCGACCTTGAGCGATCTTCGCGCCATTATAGCTGTACCAAGCACCGCTTTTGCCGATGATGTCATAATCAACGCCAGTATCGACAATTTCTCCCGTTTTGGAGATGCCTTCCCCAAATACGATATCAAAGCTGGCTACGCGGAAAGGCGGCGCCAATTTATTTTTCACAACTTTCACCTTTACCTGGTTACCCACCACGTTGCCATCCTTGTCCTTGATGGCGGCACCAGATTTGCGGATGTCTAAGCGAATAGAAGCGTAGAATTTCAAGGCATTACCCCCGGTAGTGGTTTCTGGATTACCAAACATGACCCCGATTTTTTCGCGGAGCTGGTTGATGAAGATACAGCAACAGTTGGTTTTTCCGATGGTACCCGTCAACTTACGCATGGCTTGCGACATCAAGCGCGCTTGTAGACCCATTTTAGAATCACCCATCTCTCCTTCGATTTCACTGCGGGGAACCAAAGCCGCAACCGAGTCAATCACGATGATGTCGATAGCTCCTGAACGGATCAAGTTCTCAACGATTTCAAGTGCTTGTTCACCATTGTCGGGTTGAGAAATGAGGAGGTCGTTGGTGTTGACCCCCAATTTTTCAGCATAAGACCGATCAAAGGCATGCTCGGCATCCACAATGGCGGCAATACCACCTTGTTTTTGTGCTTCAGCAATGGCATGAATGGCCAATGTTGTTTTACCAGAAGATTCTGGGCCAAAGATTTCAATGATTCGGCCTTTGGGTAGGCCATTGATCCCCAGCGCAATATCCAAACCCAGCGAACCGGTGGAGATTACTTCGACATTGGTGATTTGCTTGTCGCCCAAGCGCATAATGGTACCCTTACCATAGGTCTTTTCCAATTTATCGACCGTAAGTTGGAGGGCTTTTAGTTTTGCATCTTTATCCTGTGACATGGAAGCTGATTTTAACGCGTCAGCGAAATATTGTTGATGAAAGAAATGATACCAAAAATAGCACGATAAGCTGTCTTGTGCCCATTCCCAAAACAAAAATAAATTTTTTGTTTTGATTTAAAAAATAAAAGCAACAATTTTTTTTATTTTTTTTTGACGCCAAGTATTCTGATCCTTGGTATAGCGAGGGTTACCAAGAAATGCAACGGAATACCGGCCTACCATCAAATATTGAACTTCATTTACGTTGAGTAATTTTAAGAACTCCTTGAAGTCTTGGTTCAGCGCCATATTTCCATTGACGGTATTCACGGCGAATGGCTTCCAAGGTAGCTAATCACAGTCAGGCTGGTTGCTTTTGCCAGTATTGAAATCATTGCCTGGTGTTTCCAAAGAAACGACACAAACTGCCTACTTGTCCATTCTAAATCGATCACTCATTGCGGTTCAGTTTGTGTAAATTTAATCATTTTTGAGCTAATTAATCTACCGTCGTACCAAATTTATACGTACCAACGATTTGAAAAATGCCCGTTTTCTACTCGAATCATTGCCCTTCCGCCGCCGTATGCCACCAATAAATTCGTTTCAGCGCCGGATTTTTTCGCAATTCCTCCAAACCAATTTTGCTGATTTGTGTCTCATTCAAATTGAGCGCTTCCAAGTGTTTTGCTCCTCCCAGCAGCCCAGCAATGCCATCTCCAATCGGGTTTTTCTCCAAGCGCAGTTTTTCCAAATTACGGAGTTTCGGCAAAAAAGCCAGGTCTTTTTCGCTCAAGCCATTGTCCGACAAATTGAGCCAAACAATACTCTCCGCCAAAACTTGTAAATGCGGTGTCAGCTCGGCCATGTTTTTTCCGGATTGACTGGGCAAGGTCACATCTAGCATGACGGGTTGTTGAAGCATCACGCGTACCTGGCAGCCTAGCACGCGGAGTTTTTGAATGGCAATAGAATCCACTTTAAGCGGGAGGTCCGGGTTGACCTTGGGCACATCCACTGCTGCGGTAGCGGCCTCGATTACGTGTCCGTTTTTTGCCTCATTTACGGTTGTAGGGTTGAAGGCCAAGTAATGGCTGCCATGGGTCAAACTACCGCCTTGATGGCCGGTGTAGGCTAAAAAAACGCCGAGCAACACCAACAAACTAGTGAAAACAGAACCCCTGTTTTTCCAATTTGATTTTGCTAGCCAGGGTTGAATCCAGCACAACAAACCGCTCCAACCCGCCACCACAACGCCTCCCCATTGGTGTAGGGAAAGGCTTTGTAGGGCATAATCGCCACTCAAAGAAAGGACATAGCCAGAGATACAAGACAATCCGGCGGCAATAAAACCCAATAGCAAAGTGAGGGGGACTGCCGGCCGGTACGCCGCCCAAGAACTCCGATAAGCGGCCAGATCCAAAAAAATAGCGATCAATAAAAAACCAATCGGCAAATGCACCAATAAAGGATGCAAATGCCCGATCAAGGCATCGACGTCGATAAGTAGCATTTACACGCGGGTTAACTTAATGGGCGCCGAATGATTGGCGTTCCACTGGCAAACGTAGAGATTTTTGTCGTTGTCGACGCAAACATCGTGGCCGTGATGAAAAACGCGGTTGCTTAATGCCAGTGCAGGTTGCAGTGCGCCGCTTTTGTAAACTGGAACATTGCCGCCAGGGTTGGAAACCATCTTGTTGTTGACATCCAAAATGGTAACAAACCCGGAACTGTCTTGTCGGTTTCCTGCCGCGTCTTTTGACCAACATACGCCGGCGTAGAGGTTGGTATCGTCCATCACTGGCCGGCAAACATAAAGCCCCGGCATATCGATGCGTTTGATGAATTTGCCATCCAAGCTAAATACTTTGAAACAGTTTTCCTCCCGCGAAGTACAGATCAGCATCGGGTTGTTTTTGTCGCGTAAATCGACCGCTACGCCGTGCGCATTGGAGAGGTTGTGGTCTTTATTGACGTTGTTGTGACCGCCAAAATGCCGGATGTATTGGCCTTTACTGTTGTATTGGATGATGTAATCCGAGCCATATCCATCGGCTACGTAAATGTCGCCATTGGGAGCGACGGCGGTTTCGGTAGGTTTAAAGGGTTCGTCGTCTTTGTAAATGCCGATGGTACGCGGATGACCAATGTTGAAAATGATGCGCCCAGTAAGGTCGGTTTTTATTACCTGGCCGGATTGGCCTTTCCAGTTGCCGGTTCGATCTTGGTACCAACCGCAATCAACGATCAGCAAAAAATCTTCCTCGCCTTCCTTGGTTAGCGTCAATCCATGACCTCCGGGATAAGCTGTTCCCCAAGAATCGAGCAAGTTGCCGGATTTATCAAAGATCAAAATGTTATTGTGTACATTATCGCCCAGCATGATCAAGCGGCCTTTGCTGTCTTGTACCATTTCGTGACAATTCTGCAAAGGATTGGCGTTGACGCTGATTTTTGCCCAGTTTTTGTCCACCTTGTACGTAAACCCGCCATGACCAATGATGGTGTCTTCGGGTTGAAGTTCGGGGTGCAAAATGGAAAAACCAAAAGTAGGCGGTACTAAGGCTGCCGTGGAAGCCAAAGCGGCATTGCGAATGAAGGTTCTACGTGGCTGCATAGCGAATCTGATGTATGATTAAAAAATTTTACTGCTGTCCATTTTTACGACAAAATTCCTTTTACCACCTGCCCTTGCACATCGGTAAGGCGAAAACGCCGACCCTGAAATTTATAGATCAAGCGTTCGTGATCAATGCCCATGAGGTGCATCAGGGTGGCTTGAAAATCGTGCACATGCACGGGATCTTTGACAATGTTGTAACTGAAATCATCGGTTTCACCAAAACTAAAACCCGCTTTTACGCCAGCGCCCGCCATCCACATCGTAAAGCAGCGCGGATGATGATCGCGACCATAATTATCGGGCTTCAAAATACCTTGGGAATAGACCGTACGTCCAAATTCTCCTCCCCAGATCACCAAAGTATCTTCCAGCAAACCCCTCCTTTTGAGGTCTACGATAAATGCTGCTGTAGGTTGGTCAATCGTTTGGCATTGTTGTTTCATGCCTGCTGGCAAATCGCCATGGTGATCCCAACCCTGGTGGTACAACTGTACGAACTTAACATCTTTTTCCAATAATTTACGCGCCAAAATGCAATTGGCGGCGTAAGTGCCTGGATCACGACTGGTAGGGCCATAGAGCTCAAAAATTTCATCTGATTCTTTGGAGATATCCATTACTTCGGGTACGGAGGTTTGCATGCGGTAAGCCATTTCGTACTGGGCAATTCGGGCATTCACTTCGGGATCGCCATAGGGGTCATTTTGCAATTGATTGAGCTGCTTGAGGTAGTCGAGCATTTCTCGGCGATCTTGACCATCATACCCTTCGGGATTGTTGAGAAACAAAACGGGGTCTTTGCCGGAGCGGAATTGTACGCCTTGATGCTCTGAGGGCAAAAAACCATTGCCCCACAAACGGGCGTAAAGCGGCTGATCCTTGGGAGCGTCTTTAGAGACCAATACGATAAACGTTGGTAGGTTTTGGTTGTCGGTACCCAAACCATAACTGATCCAAGAACCAATTGATGGGCGACCAGGCAGCTGGTTGCCGGTTTGAAAAAAAGTAAGCGCCGGGTCATGGTTGATGGCTTCTGAAAAAACGGATTTGACGATGCAGAGCTCGTCTACCACCTTTGCGGTATACGGTAATAATTCACTGACCCAGGTTTGGTTTTTGCCGTGTTGCTGGAAGGCATAAAGCGATGGTGCGATGGGCAACGCACTTTGATTGGCGCTCATGCCAGTAAGGCGCTGGCCTTTGCGTACAGAGTCGGGCAGATTTTTTCCCATCATGCCAGCCAAGTTTGGCTTGTAGTCAAAGGTCTCCAACTGTGAAGGTCCACCGCTCATGAACAGGTACACGATGCGTTTGGCTTTGGGCGCAAAATGGGGCAAAGCCCGGAGCATCTCTTGCTGAAAATCCGCAGAAAGATCAGCCGACATTGGCGTGACTCCGGTACGCGAACCCAGCAAAGTCCCGGTAGCCAAAGCGCCCAACCCCAAGGCGGTTTTGAGCAAAAAATTGCGCCGATCCCACTGTTTATTGAGCTGATCCAATTCGGGCGTAGAAACGCGAAATCCTGGACGGTGATGGTGTGCCATGCGCTTATCGTTTGGTTAATGAGGCATCGGAATTTAAAATGGTATTGGCTACAACGGCGTTGGCCGCCAACAGGGCTATGTCCAAACGCGGGTCAACTTTGTACCAACCGACTTGGAGCCAGCCTTGCGCTTTTTCGGGCGATCGCCGAAATTTTTCCACTTGTTTGTGCTGCAACTGTTGCAACAAGGCAACTTCCGCAGCACTCGGGAAACGCCCCGTGAGCTTGCGGTAAGCATCGACAATGGCTTGGCGTGGGTCTTTTTTCTGACACATTTGTTCACCCAACACTTTGGCGGACTCGACAAAAGTGGGATCATTCAGGGTTACCAGAGCTTGTAGGGGCGTATTCGTTTTTTGTCGGCGGACTACGCAATAACTGCGCGAACCTGCATCAAAAGTGGCCAAAGTAGGATTGGGTACGGAGCGCTTGATCACGGTATACAAACTGCGCCGATAAGCAGCTGCGCCGGTGTCGGGTACATAGGTAGCACTATTGATCTCCCATAATCCCGCTGGTTGATAGGGTTTTACACTTTTTCCGCCAATTTTTTTATTCAATAAACCACTGGCCACCAAGGCATTGTCGCGAATCATTTCTGCGGAGAGGCGATTGGCGGGACCGCGAGCGAGTAGCCGGTTTTCAGGATCCAGTTCCCGAAGTTTTGGACTGGTTTTGGAATCCTGGCGGTAGGTAGCCGATAATACAATCAACTTGTTCAATGCTTTGATGTCCCAGCCAGATTCGATGAAGTGCAGCGCCAGCCAATCCAGCAATTTGGGGTGGCTAGGCAACTCGCCTTGGTTGCCAAAATCCTCGGTTGTTTTGACCAGTCCGGTATTGAAAAAATTTTGCCAAAAACGATTGACCGCCACCCGCGCCGTCAGCGGATGAGTGGGCAGACAAAGCCATTGCGCCAATCCGTAACGGTTTTTGGGCAAGCTGCTGGGAAAAGGCAAAATAGCGCTCGGCGTATTGGGAAATACCTCCTTGTCGGGCAGGTCGTAATTGCCGCGTTTGAGCAAAAAACTGCGTTTGGGTTCCTGCATCTCTTGCATCACCATCAATTCCTCAACTTTTTCGGTGGAATCAGCAGCTTGCGTGCGTTTGGCTTGCAAAGCTTGTTGGGCGGCCAGCAACTTTGGAGAAACCGCCCCCTGGTAATATTCCTGCAAAGTTTTTATATCAGTGGAATTAAGCGCGGCCGGTACTTTGGCAGCGATGGCCGACCAGGATTTTTTTTGCGCTACAATTCCCGTTTCAAAAGGCGTCAACGCGCGCTGGTACACCAGAATGTCGTCCACCTGACCACCTTTAAAACCCAGCCCTCGCCACCAAGCGCCAATCTGTAAACCGGGCTCGAGCGTGGAGTGGAAAATAATGTCTTTGTACAACTGATCCATGATGGTTTTCATGGGCAACAACTGTCCATCTTGGTACAAATTGAATCCCTTGGCCTGGGAAGAACCATCATAAGTCAGGGTCAATTGGATCCATTGATCGCGCGGCACCGGCAGCTCGCAGATCTTGGTGATGGCATTGGAAGGCGCCGTATGCGCCAGGTGAATTTCCAGTCGGTCATTTTTCAGATAAAGATGATAACCCCGGAAATTGTAGAGCCGCTCGGCGGTACATTTGTGAAAAATGACGCCTTCCTGGAGCCCTTTTGGGATCTTGACCCGCATACCGACGCTAAAGGGTTGCGATTTGCGAAAAACGCCCACCTCATTGAGGTCAAGGTACACATCCCCCTCCAGTTGCAAGGCCATGCCATCATTAGCGCTTATAAAATCGGGCTGATCGCCTACCATGCCGGTCTCGCGTTTCATGACGCCGATTTGTTTGGGTTGAACCGCGTTCTTTAAGTTTTTTTGGTCAAAAGAGTACAGTGCCTGTAAACCCAGCTGGGGGATTTTTTCCTGCCCCAATTTTTTGTAGCCGCCATTTTGCAACCATTTTTGGAATTCAGGATCAGTTTGTGTGCGCAACTGGGCTATTTTTTGCTCCTGATCGGCAATCGATCGATCGATGAATTGGATGATGGCCTCTTGTTCGGCGCTGGGCATTAGGAGGGTCGGCGTGGGCATAGCATCATTCCAAGAAATCTGTCCGGCTTCCGCTACATTATTGAAAAAAGCGTAGACCTCGTAATAGTTCTGCTGAGAAATGGGATCGTACTTATGGTCGTGACATTTGGCGCAACCCAGCGAAAGCCCCATAAACGCCTGTCCAAAAGTATTGGTGCGATCGATGACGTACTCGGTTTGAAACTCTTCCTCGATGATGCCGCCCTCCATGTTTTGCGGATGATTGCGGTTAAACGCGGTGGCGATGAGCATCTCCTTTTTGGGTTGCGGCATTAAGTCGCCCGCTAATTGCCACTGGATAAATTGATCATACCGCTGATTAGCATTGAAGGCCTGGATCACCCAATCGCGGTACGGCGACATATCGCGCAGGCGATCCACCGTGTACCCATGCGAATCGGCAAAACGCGCCAAATCCAGCCAGTCAAGCGCCATTTTTTCCCCATAATGCGGCGAGTTAAGCAAACGATCCACCTGTTTTTCGTAGGCATTGGGCGATTTATCACGCAAAAAAGCATCGATTTCGGCTAGGGTAGGGGGCAGCCCCGTCAAGTCGAGCGACAAACGCCGCAACAGCACCTCGCGTGGTGCTTCGGGCGCGGGTGTCAGACCTGCTTCGGTCAGGTTTTGTTGGATAAAATGATCAATAGCATTGTAGGCTCGTTCGGGATGTTTAGCGGCGGGAACCCTGGTTTTCTGCAACGGCACAAACGCCCAATGCGGCTGGTACACTGCCCCTTCCTGGATCCATTTGATCAACACCGCCTTTTCGCGGTTGCTTAGGCTCAAGTGCGACTGCGGACTGGGCATCAGGTACTCTGGATCATCCGAAACAATGCGGTGAAACACCTCGCTGCGCCGCAAATTCCCTTTGGCGATGGCGACTTTGCCTGGATTCTCGGGTAGGGGCGCGTAGGCGGATGCCGCAAGATCAAGGCGAAGACCCGCCTTTTGTTTGGCCTTATCCGGCCCGTGACAAGCAAAGCATTTATCAGCGAGGATGGGTTTTACGTGCTGGTTGTAGTCCAGTTCAGCAGGCAGTGCGGCATAGGCTGTAGCGATCTCCGGCGGCAGCTCTGGCGCGCAGGAGTACAAAAACAATAGACTTGCGATGATGGCGGCAGTAGATTTGGCCATATTCCGAGTAGATTTTTGCTGCTGTAACGGATGTAGGGGTAAAATAGAAAAAATGGGGGAATTTATGATGTTTGGAAGATAGGTTTTTGGGAAAATCAATCTAAGTAGCATTTAAAATCGCTGATAATCAACCTTTTTTAAAATTACTCCCGCCTGTTTTCCTGCATTGCATAGGGCAGTTACGAAATCGTTAAAAAGAATTAACGCTATGTTAATGTCTTGTTGTGGTGCAGTGTCTAACTTTAGTGCAGCGTATTTATAATATTATTTATCTAAACACACCAAGTTATGACACCAATCAAAATCCACAATTGTAGATCGACCAATTACTCGCCTCTTGGAGGCTGATGCAATTGGCGCTGTTAATGGCTTGCTTTGCTTATGCCCCGTTACAGGCGCAAATCCAAAAGGGGCAGGTCTTTTTGGGAGGGAGTTTTTCTGCTGAAAATCAGCTTTATGGGCCTAAAACTTTTTCGGTGAGCGTCAAGCCCGAAATAGGATTGATGTTGTCTTCAAAGTGGGGAGTCGGAATCGGCATTCCATTGCGGTATGACAAATACATCAGTCAGCGGCAATTTGATCCCAATGTGAGCTTGTTGGTTCGCCGCTATTTCGATCTAAAATCGGGATTTTACGTTTTCTTGCAACTTCAAGCACAAAGTGGATTTCCTTCCAAAGATAAGATTACCAAAACCAACCTCAGTGTTGAATTGCTACCAGCCTTGAGTTATTTCGTCAACCGACACTTTGCACTAGAGGCCGGATTTGCAGAACTGACCCTTTAACGGAGAATAGATAAATTTAATGGGAACATCGGCGAAATCAGCTCATTAAGCATAGACATTCGGTCATACCCTACCGCAAGTATTCGCTATTTCTTTTCCTTACATCGCAAAGAATAGGTCAAAAGAAACGCATTAATTTTTCACTACAAGTTGTGGAAAGAAGAAAACGGTGTATTCAAAAAAAAAGATTGAAATCACCCTATTTTCCATTGCTTAAAGTCAACATCTATTATGAAGCATTTAACCACTATCCGGCTATTGATTATTTTGATGGGTTGCAGTTTCGGTTTAGCTGCCCAAATCACAAAAGGAAGTTTATTTTTATCGAGTAGTATAAGCTTGAACAGCTACAGCTATAAATCAACCATTAATTCTACAGTTTCTCAAAATTTAAAACAAAATGGTTTCGGCATCCTTGGAAACGGAGGTTTTTTTCTTCGCGAGAATTTGGCATTGACGCTCGGTTTGGGTTACTCAAATGACCGTTCCCAAGGAATTTCGACTTCTTTTACGCCCGTTTTGTTTCCTCCTGGAACTGTATTATATGAGGAAGAAAAAAAACGAATACAAGGTTTACTACCACAACCTTTCATTTTCAGCAGGTTTGCGTCGCTACATCGCCATCAATGACAAATTGTACTTTATTCTAGCTGGAAATGTAGGATTGAACCGACGAAATCAAAGCCGAACAACTACAAATGTACAGACTGGGGCTAAAAACACAACTGAGACTGCAAACAGTACACTGAGACTAAACATCAGTCCTGGGTTGACGTACTTCATCAATCCTCACTTTGGCTTAGAGACTTTTATTGGCGGTTTTGGCTTGGATTACAATGCCAAATCGAAAGGGGATTCTTCCTCCTCTTTTTCGGCGAACTTCACTTCTTCAGGTGTCCTCAGTATTGGCATTGCCTATTATTTTTAGATAGTGATGTAGGGTAAAAAAAACGAGTTATCCCGAATTGTACTTGGCTCCTAAGCGCACCAGTGATTAAGCCACAATTAGGTGTTGTTTTACGCTATGAAAATCGCGTAGCGATGACCCCGGTTGTAGCAATGGATTTTAATAAACCATAGGCATTAGAATTTTAGTGCCTTGGGCACGGTACCTATTCCTCATTTCATCATTAGGTACCGTGCCAACACACCTTCCTTTAAAGAATCAATCATTGATAAGCGGATTAAAACCCGGCGCTACAACGGGTAGTGTGCCCGCTACTGGTAAACCCCGATAAATTCAGGTGTTTCCCCAAGAGCTGCCACGCCAAGAATCCAACAACTAAAAGGTACAGCATCCGCCCAAAAGACAAACCCCAACTTTTCAAGCGCTTACCCTGCCATCAATTGTTAAATTTCCCTATCTTGATTTACGAACAACAACCCTTTCATGGAAGACAAGGATCGCGGCATTATACGCAGACCCGATCAAGGCGGACAATCCTCAAGGCCTTTTGGCCCCGATTTTTTTGAAAATGAGGTTAAAAACATGAAAAGTCCTGATGATTTTTATTTCATCAGGACTTTTAAAAAAACGGTAGCGTCAAAAAAGTTCAAGAATGTTGCTGCAAAGCAGTGCGTTTGCTGTATTGCAAAATCTTTTGCAGGGTAGCAGGCTTCGGGCTGAACTGAACCCGAGGAAGCTGCTCGTAAGCACGACGAAGATCCTCGTATTTTTCGCGGAGAAGAAAATCTTCTTGGAGCGCGGATTCTACGGCTACTCTTTCAGTAGCAGAGGTTTCATGGTACAAGTGCTTAACGAGAGAAGTGCGAGTAAAGATTTGCTTCATTTAGCAGTTTTTTGTGATAGAATGCATTTATTAAACATTAAGTCCTTGTAAATTATTGCAATTCCTTGATACTTTTTCAGAAAAATCCAAATGAAAACAGAATTATTTTTTGCGTATGGAAGTAATATTTTTTTGCACCCCGTTTTTCCTGTTTTAACGGCGTTTTTTTTTGAAAAAAATGCGCGCTAGGTAGGGCTTGATTACTTCACCCGGTACCAGGTCTGAGTACGGTAAATACCCGTCCAGTGTTTGCCGCGTAATTTGAGCTGGTTGGGATCGCCTTCGGCCAGCCAAATGCTGCAACCATAGGTGTTCCCATTTTCAGGATCTAAAATCGTGCCGCTTTTGTACTCGCCGTCGACTTTTACGAGGCCTTCGATGACTTGTAGCCCCAGCACGGGTTGGTTGTGTTTTTCGCCTTTGCATTCGATGCATTTGGCGTCGGGTTTGTCGGTTAGGATTTTAACGATTTTTCCGTACACCTTGCCATTGCGTTCGTAGATCTCTACATTGGATTTGGCTTCGCCGGTTTTGTCATCAATGCTCTTCCAGATACCTAGAGCCGTTGATTGACCCGAAACGCTGCCTACAAGGAGAAGAAAAAAGATTCCAGTAAACAATACATTTTTCATGTTGCTAAACAATTTTTTTGAACAATTATATCGAATGAAAGATAGCAGTTAGCGTTGGTATAGCGGGAGCGATTGCACTCAAAAACACTCTGGTTTTTGAACAACAGCTCAACAAAAAATAAACGAAATGGAAGGGAAAAGATTGTTTTGGGTTCATAAGCCAACCACTGCTGTGGATGATTGTGCCCAAATCAAGACGGGGTATTTTGCGGTATTTGGTTTTCAAGGCTTAGCGGGGTTCGCCGCTAGGATGTACGCAAATCTACGTTTTGTCTTTGTTTACATGTGCGTAGCACCGCAACTGGGCGTCGGGCGGGGAGGTTGCGGTGCTACGCACCTTTGGAAAAAATACAAAACCTACCCTACAGACGTTTGGGCGGCGCTGCCGCTGGGGGAGATGATTCGATTTTGGGTTTTGTAATTTTACTGCCGTGTATTTGGGATCAACGTCATACGTTCCTTCCAATTTAGCCCGATATTTTTTGAATGGAGCGATAGCGGCATAGCCGCCTAAACGTCTGTAGATTCGCGTTTTAGGCTTTGCTCCAAAGGTGCGTAGCACCGCAACAAGGGTTCTGGCAAGGAGGTTGCGGTGCGCTACACCTTTGGAAAAAATACAAAACCTACCCTACAGACGTTTGGGCGGCGCTGCCGCTGGGGGAAATGTCATCGACTTTGGAAAACGAGTGATGCGGAATAACCAATTTTTGGCAGCAGCGCAAGCCCTGTAAGCGGCGGCCAGGAGGGTCTGGTGTTCGTCCTCGGCTGCCCGACGTGCGAAGCCAAG
>JBBRGN010000042.1:0-22606 GCA_038240665.1 Chitinophagales bacterium
ATTCTCTGCCCACGGAAAGCAATTATCCTTATGTGTCTGCAGCCTTGGCTTGCCAAGTAAAAGCACCGACCAATTTTCGGGCAGAAGCTTGGGGCTTGGCTGATCCAGCAGCAACCTACGTAGGCATAGCTTCAGTAGCCAAAATCAAGGAAGCCATTTGTAAATATGGCTCGGTAACCTCCAGTGTATTGGTGGATGGATTGTTCCAGAATTATGTTTCTGGTGTGTTTTTTGGACAGGCCAGTAATTACGGCGTACCAATCTCCAACCACGTGGTGCAGATTATCGGCTGGGATGATGCAAAAGGAGCATGGTTAATCAAAAACTCTTGGGGAACCAGCTGGGGAACTGACGGATTCATGTGGATCAAATACAATGCCAACAACATTGGTCGCCGGGCAGTTTGGGTGAAAGCCAAATCCAACCTAGTAGTCATTAATCCGGGCATCATCAACCCAGGTTCGATCGGGGTTAATCCAGGTGTGATTCTTGCCGGATTGGACAACTGGGTAAATATTGATCCCAATACTCCCAGCTTAACCAAGATTAACTTTGTGGATGGCGGTACGAATATGCAGACTTGGGGACAATGTCAGCCGCAAGATTGCGATTGGGGGAAAGCAAAAGTGGATAACACGGTGGGCAATCCCAACTTTCCTTTCTGCGCTATTTACAATCAAGGATTTGTACTCCGTACCATCTTTTTCAATAAAAACGGTGCCAACATGAACGTACTGATGATCAGCAAATTCAATGATTCACGCGGTACGCAAACGACTTCGCTGACTTTTAAAAAGCCATAAGTAGGGCGCAAAAAAAAACAGAAAGGGCGTCAAGGATTTTAATCCTTAACGCCCTTTTTTAGTAAGTTATCTTCTAATCCCCAAAGAAAACCTATCCTCTTTGTCCATTCATAGAAGCAAGGAATTCGTCATTGCTGGTCGTAGAGTTCATGTGTTTGCGTAGGAATTCCATCGCTTCATCGGGTTTCATGTCCGACAAATGATTGCGGAGGATGAACATGCGCTGCAAAGTGTCTTTGTCCAAAAGCAGATCGTCGCGACGAGTACTAGATTTGGTCAGGTCAATGGCAGGATAAAGCCGTTTGTTGGCCAAACCGCGATCAAGCTGCAATTCCATGTTACCCGTACCTTTGAATTCTTCAAAGATCACGCCGTCCATTTTAGAGCCCGTATCGATCAAGGCGGTCGCCAAAATGGTCAATGAACCACCACCTTCAATATTTCGAGCAGCACCAAAGAATTTTTTAGGTTTGTGCAAAGCGTTTGCTTCCACACCTCCCGAAAGTACCTTGCCACTTGCTGGAGCTACCGTGTTGTAAGCCCGCGCCAAACGTGTGATGGAGTCAAGCATGATCACGACATCGTGACCGCTTTCGACCAAGCGTTTTGCTTTTTCCAAAACGATACCTGCCACCCGCACGTGGTTGTCGGCTGGTTCGTCGAAAGTAGAAGCTACGACCTCCGCATTTACACTGCGTTTGAAGTCGGTAACTTCTTCTGGGCGTTCATCGATTAACAATACGATGATGTAGCATTCCGGATTATTGCGAGCAATGGCGTTGGCCATGTCTTTCAACAAGAAGGTTTTACCAGTTTTGGGTTGCGCTACGATCAAACCCCGCTGACCCTTACCAATAGGGGTAAACAAGTCAATCATGCGATTGCCCATGTCCCGTCCGGTTGGAGAACTGACCAATTTGAATTTTTCCGTCGGAAAAAGCGGTGTCAGATAATCAAAAGGAACCCGATCCCGAATGTCTTGAGGATCGCGACCATTGATTTTGGACACCCGGAGTAGGGCAAAATATTTTTCACCTTCTTTGGGAGGGCGAATAGCGCCACGTACGGTATCCCCTGTTCGCAAACTGAATAACTTGATTTGTGACGGAGACACATATATATCATCCGGCGAAGTCAAGTAATTGTAATCAGCAGATCGCAAGAAACCATAGCCATCAGGCATCATTTCCAAAATACCTTCACCTTCAATAATGCCATCCAGTTCGATGTCAAATCTTTCTTCTTCAGGTTTTGGCTGGACGTATGGCGGTTCGTAAAAATCCTGTTGCTGTGGGGCAACGGGTTGTTGTTCGCGTGCTACTGGCTCGCGGGGAGGCAATTCACGTGCTACCCGACGAGTAGTAGGAGGGGGAGGAGGTACCGGCGATACCGGCGGTTCTTCTCTACGCGGAGCGGGGCGATAAGATTCTAGTTCGGACTTAGGAACGCGGCGGCGCAGACGGCGACGTTCTTCGAGCGCTTCTTGTTCAGCGAGATCTTCTTCAGCAGTACTGCGAATAAAAGGTTGTTTGACCTTAAAGTCATTGCGTTCGCTCGTTTCGGGCTCGCGAGCAGGCAATTCTTCGGGAGGTTCAGGAAGATAAACTTCGTCATCTTCGTCTTCGTCAGCATCAGGGCGATAGACGTCGTTTTGGAATTGTACTCTACTAGAAATGCTGGTTGGAATATCTTCATCCTGATCAGCATAAAAAACGGGACGTTCATCGCCGCTTTCAATAGCCTGATGATCAAGGATTTTGTAGATGAGTTCTTTTTTATTGAGCTTTCTATAGCCTTGAATTCCCAACTGCTCGGCCACTTCTCTTAACTCAGGAACCAGCATGTCGTTCAATTGCAAAATATCGAACATAAATTAGGCTTAATTAAAGGAAAAAATAAAAGGATGAAATGAAATAGAGTATTACTCAAGGATAAAATAATGTTGCTGTGGAAAATTAAACTTGGAGGACCAATTGAAAAGCCGTTTTGCGGATAACATCCTCCACTTGCGCCTAAGAAATACTTTTTTTCCTCGAATGTTTTTAGTGGGAAAACGAGAGGAAATGAAGCAGATAAAATCAACGCTGAAAAGTCGTTCAGATGCTTATGGTATCAACAGGCGTGCTTATGGCGTCAAAAATACACTATTTTTTAATTTCAAGTAAATATCTTTGTAAAAAAGAAAACGAATCCTCGAGCGGAAAGTTTTATTTTGCGCCAGAAAAAAGAGGCATCAAGTATTTTTGATCGCCTATTGATTGGTAAAACGATCCATTTTCAACTGAAATCAGCCCAAACTAATCTTTCAACCCACAAGAAGCTTCTGTTATGTTACAGGTTAATTTTATCCGTACTCACCGCGATCAAGTAATTGAAGGCCTTAAAAAACGCAATTTCAAGGAAGATGGTCTACAAATGGTTGATGAAATCCTCCGCTTGGATGATGAACGCAAGCAGCTAAAAACGGCGCTTGATAACGCCAATGCGGAGCGCAATCGACTTTCTGCCGAAATTGGTAGCTTGTTCAAGCAAGGAAAAGCTGCTGAAGCCGACCAAATGAAAGCACAAGTCGCCTCCTTGAAGGATCAAATGATTTCTACGGAAGAACAACTTAAAGATACCGAACAAAAACAAACGCAGCTGTTGTACCTCATCCCCAATATTCCGCATGTATCGGTACCGGCAGGTTTTGGAGCTGATGAAAACGAAGTATACCGCGATTGGCTAACTTCTTTGCCGGTGCTTCCAGAGGGGGCTTTGCCACACTGGGAATTGGCGCAGCGTTACCAAGTTTTTGATCTGGAATTGGGGGTTAAACTTACAGGTGCCGGTTTTCCGGTTTATCGCGGGCAAGGAGCAAGATTGGAACGCGCCTTGATCAATTTCTTTTTGGATGAGGCCTCAAAAGCGGGCTACGAAGAGATCGTACCGCCATTGTTGGTCAATGAAGAATCTGCTCGTGCCACCGGTCAACTTCCTGATAAAGAAGCGCAGATGTATTACGTGGAGCGGGACAATTTTTACCTCATCCCTACGGCCGAGGTTCCGCTTACCAATATCTACCGCGATGTGATCCTGGACGCCAGCGAATTACCGATTAAAATTACCGGGTATACACCGTGCTTTCGTCGGGAAGCAGGTTCGTACGGCGCGCACGTACGTGGCCTGAATCGAGTACACCAATTTGACAAAGTAGAAATTGTACAAGTTACGCACCCCGATAAGTCTTACGAGGTGCTTCACCAAATGCTCGATCATGTGAGCAGTTTGCTGGATAAACTAGAACTTCCTTACCGTATTTTGTTGCTGTGTGGTGGAGATACAGGATTCAATTCTGCATTAACTTACGATTTTGAAGTGTTTTCAGCAGCTCAGCAACGTTGGTTGGAAGTTAGTTCGGTATCGAACTTTGAGACTTTTCAAACCAATCGCTTAAAACTCCGTTTCAGGGATGGAAAAGACATCCAATTGGCACATACCCTCAACGGTAGCGCACTGGCCTTGGCACGTATTGTTGCGGCGCTGATGGAAAACAACCAGACACCAGAAGGAATCGTATTGCCCAAAGTGCTGCATCCTTACACCGGATTTACTACGCTGGTATAAGCGCTTGTCTAAATTTGCAGTGTTTTTGTGGCTCCTATTTTATATTTTTGTAGCTCAATTTGAGCCCTCCCTTCTTTGGTGGCGGGCGATGTAAAAAAAATTGTTCCAATGACACAGGAAGAAGTCAATCTTTATCTGGAAGAAGCGCAGGAGATGATGGAAAAGGCGCTTGATCACCTTCAGAAGGAATTGTCTAAGATTACTACAGGCAAGGCATCCCCTGCTTTGGTAAGCGGACTGCAAGTTTCTTATTATGGCACACCAACTCCATTGGGCCAAATTGCCAATATCTCTACGTCTGATTCGCGGACCATCGTGATTCAGCCTTGGGAAAAAACAAGCTTGGGTCCTATTGAAAGAGCCATTTTTGAAGCCAACATCGGCATTACGCCAATGAACGATGGCGAAGTGGTACGCTTGTCCATACCCCCGCTTACGGAAGAACGCCGCAAGGACTTGGTGAAAAAAGCCAGAGTACTGGCCGAAGACAGTAAAGTGGGTGTTCGTGCCGCTCGACGGGATGCCATGGAAGGTGTCAAAAAATCGGTTAAAGATGGCTTCTCCGAAGACATGGGCAAACGCATGGAAGAAGAGGTACAGGAGAAAACCAACAAGTTTATCCTCAAGATCGACCAGGTTGTAGACGCTAAGGAAAAAGACATCCTCACGGTTTAATCCGCCGGTTTGCTGTTTTTTGACCTCCAAAGGTGGTTTTTTTGGAGCCAATGGGAAGTTTTTTGGTCAGAAAATGGAGCAAATAGTGGCTTTTGAAAAAAAAGCGCCACTTTTTTTGTAGGAATATTGTCTATTTTCCAAAGAAGCTATACCTTTGCCAGACTTTTTTAAAAACGTATTTTTTTGAAGGAGCGTAAAAGACAGATATAATGAAAAGGACGTATCAACCTTCCCGTAGAAAGCGGGCGAACAAGCATGGATTCCGTTCACGCATGAGTAGCAAGAATGGCCGTAGAGTCCTTGCTCGCCGTCGTGCGAAAGGCCGTTATAAATTAACGGTTTCTGACGAGAAGCGCCTCAAGTAAGCGCCTCCTTATTTTTTTGATTTTCCCGGATTTGAGAATGCCATACGCTGGAAATGCTGCCGGATGAATGATAAGAAATAATGTGGCGCGCAAGCGCTTGGCAGCATGGCGATTTTTAAAATCACAGAGGCCGATGACAATGTTCATCGGCCTCTGTCTGTTTTTTTATTTAAAATCGCGAGGGTGTTTTTTGAACGTTTAGCCAGGTTTATCACCCCTCAGAATGCGGTATCGTTTGCGTGCTTCAACTGCAAAAGTGCTCCCCGAATAATCAATGAACAACTTCTCGTACAGCTCCTTGGCTTTGGTTTTGTTGTTCAGCTGTTTTTCGTTGAGTTCGGCCAACGCAAATAAGGAGTTATCCGCCCGGATCTCAGTAGGATACTTTTCAATGACTTTCTGATACATCTCCGCCGCCTTTTCAAATTCCCTTTTTTTCATAAAGACTTTGGCTTTAGAATACAAGACATCGTCTTCCAATTCATTTCCAGGAAAAAGAACCAACAAGCTATCGAGTTTTTGAAAAGCTTCGTCAAAACGGTTCTGAAAAGTCAGCAAATCTGCTTGCGAGTAAAGGGTCAAGGGCGTTTTGATGGAGTCGGTACCCAAGTTTTCCAAAATAAATATCGAGAGATCCAAAGCATCATTAGAAATCAGCTTTGAGGTAGAAGCTTTTAAGATATCGAATTGCGACTGCGCCCACTGAAAGTCGCCGGAATAATACGACAAGCGCGCATTGCGAAACCGCGCCTCATTGCCCAGTAAGTCATCTTTGAACGCCTTATCGACCTGGGAATAAAGCAGGGTAGATTCCCATACTTCCCCGCGCATCAAGTAGTAATCGCCAAGGTTAAGCTTAGCTTGCCCTAGAATATTGGCCGGAAGGTTGTTGATTTTTAGCAAATCACTTAATAAACCAATGGCTTTGGGTAGATCATTGATGTAGTAGGCCTGTAAGTCGGCAAGTTCCATAATGAGCGGTGCAATGCCCCGTGATTTGCCAAACTCGTTGATAAAATATTCGTACTGTTGCTCCAGCACTTTGAGTTCATCCTGGGTGTAGGAATATCCGTCCACCAATTTGTTGCGGCGGCTGCGCAGCGCTTCTTGTTTGGCATCTAGGAAAAAGGGAGATTCATTGCCTTTTTGAGCAACAATGTATTCATAAGCCTCGATAGCGGTATCGTAATCTTTATCATTGGCAGCAATTTGCGCCAATTGATATACCCGTACTCCGTTTTCCTTGAGCTGTTTATCCAGCGCACGGACTTGACGCAAAGCATTGCGGTAATCTTTTTCTTGCAAAAATACCCAAGCCAGCACATCCACAAATTGCGGGGCATTGCTGTTGGCCTGAACACGCTCGTACAATTGATTGCGAAGATCTTTGATGTCGTCCTGGGAAAGATAGCGCTGGAAAAAAGTTTTGATGTTCTCTGCCCGGTCAGGAGAAGACTCTAAGCTATTGAGGTACTGGGTAATCATTTTGGAAATATCGCCCTTGCGGCGATAAAGATCCGCCAATTGGTAGGCAAAAAACTGGCTGTCGTTAATGATTTTGGCGCCTTTTTCAAAAGTTTCAATGGCTAGATCAAACTTATTGAGGTTGGTAAACGCATTGGCCAACTTGATCACCGAATAGCGCTCTTTGGGCATTTGCTCAATGGCTTTACGGAATTGCTTGAGGGCTTCCTCTTCTTTGTTTTGTTGCTCGTACATGCGGCCATAGGCGATGTACAACCTGACATCATTAGGCCGACGCCGGATAAGTTTGGTGATGATTTTTTCACAATCATCATAGCGCTTCAGCTCCAGCAAACAATCGATGTAGCGGTCGAAATAGTATTCATTGTCCACATCTTGGGCATAGAGTTTTTCAAACAAAACCACCGCTTTTTCGTATTCGCCATCTGCATAATATTGCTGAGCCAACTTGGCGTCTTGAGCTTGAAGGCTTCCCACAAACAGCACACAACATCCGATCAATAATAACCGCCACATAAGCCATTTTTTTAGCGTAAAAAAGGGTTGACTCATTCCTTAGATCGCGTCAACCCTTTTTTTATTTAACCAACTTTTCCTTGATATTCTTCAGCAGACATCAATCCATCCAAATCGGTAGGATCGCGTAACTCGATTTTGATGATCCAGCCATCCCCGTATGGGGCGTTATTGATCAAAGCGGGATCATCGCCTTGAGCTCCATCAAGCGCTGGGTTAAATTCAAGTACCTTACCGCTCACTGGCATGAACAAGTCGGAAGTCGTTTTCACGGCTTCTACAGTACCGAAAATTTGATGCGCTTCGATGGCTTCGCCCACAGTTTCTACCTCAACATACACGATGTCGCCCAATTGGTCTTGAGCGAAATCAGTGATGCCAACATACGCGATGTTGCCATTTTCGACGCGAATCCACTCGTGATCCTCCGTATATTTAAGTCCTTCTGGAAAATTCATTGTATAAAAGATTTTTTAGTCAACAATTCTATTTTTTCTGTTCGGCTAGATAGCTCTTTACCCACTCGGAGGTCACTGATTTCGGGCGCTCCAGCGGGAAGCCCAGTGCACGCGACCAGCATTGCGCAGCCAATACACCCAAAGATCTAGAAACGCCAAACAACACCGTATAGTAGCCGTACTCTTTGAGGCCGTAGTGTATCAACAAAGCGCCAGAGTGCGCGTCGACGTTGGGCCAAGGGTTTTTGATCTTGCCGATTCCGCCTAGAATTTCGGGCACTACCTCGTAAATTTTCCAAACCACCTCTACAATATCGTCACTTTTGATGTATTCTTTAGCAAATTCCATCTGTGCGATAAAGCGAGGATCTGGGCGACGCAGTACCGCATGGCCATAGCCGGGCACAACTTGTCCTTTAGCTAAGGTTTGATGAACGTATTCTGCGATCTGTTCTTTGCTTGGATTGCGGGTGTTCAATTCTGACAGCATAT
This sequence comes from Chitinophagales bacterium, assembly GCA_038240665.1. Classification (GTDB taxonomy): domain Bacteria; phylum Bacteroidota; class Bacteroidia; order Chitinophagales; family Saprospiraceae; genus Haliscomenobacter. The sequence goes on from JBBRGN010000042.1 coordinate 8,401, forward strand.
CGAAAATCCACTTAATCACTTCCTGGTTGGCCAATCCGTGGAGCGGTCCGGCCAAGGCATTCAATCCACTGGCGAAAGACAAATAAGGATCGCTAAGCGTAGAACCAACCAAGTGCGTGGTATGCGCAGAAGCATTACCGCCTTCATGGTCGGCGTGGATGGTCATGTACAAACGCATCAGGGCTTTGAAATCAGGGTTGTCGAAACCCAGCATGTGCGCATAATTTCCCGACCAGTCTTCAGTAGCGTCGGCAGCAATGTGCTGGCCGCCAGCAAAACTACGGCGGTAGATATAAGCTGCTACCTTCGGCAAACGGGCAATTAGGTTCATCGCATCCTCATAGGTAGCATCCCAGTAATCATCTTTGCTCATGCCTTCGTCATAGCGGCGTGCAAAAATACTATCAGACTGCATGGCCACTACCGCAATTGAGAACTGCGACATGGCGTGCGTTTCAGTAGGGAGCGAATTGAGCACGTCAAAAACGTAGGCCGGTACTTCCGACCGCTGACGCCACTGATCCGATACCCAAGCGGCTTCGGCAGGTGTGGGAACCTCGCCAGTCAACATAAACCAGAACAAAGCTTCCGGCAGCGGTTGTTTTCCGTCCTTTCCGGTTGGTAATAGTTCCTTGAGTTCTGGAATGGATTTGCCCCGAAAACGGATGCCTTCAATGGCGTCCAACTCAGAGGTTTCCCAAACCATCATTTTAATGTCGCGGGCACCGCCATAGATCTGGCTAAGGGTGACATCGTCTACAACAGTTTCTCCGTGCTCTTTTAGTAAGGCGCGAATTTCGGTTTTGAGCGCATTTGCTTTTTCAAAAAATTTCTGCTTCAGGGCATCCATTGGATGAAGAATTATTAGGAGTTATAAATGTTTGCTTTCGCGGGCAAATAATAGAACAAAATTATCACTTCAGGAAAACAAATTACTTTTTTTACTGCCGAATTATGCAATTTTGAATATTAGTGCAAGATTTTTTCGGCAAAAACTAACCCACGCTGAAAAATCAATGCCCTAATAACGTTCAAAAAAGCCTTTTAGATGTCAGAAAAGGTCTGTTAGATTGTGTTTCTTTGACAAAAATATGGCGGCTGTCCTATTTTCGATTAATCAGCTGGATAACTAGGGAGCGAATATAACGATGTTATGCCCGGCACTGGATGATCAGGAGATTTTTGTCTCTTTCTTTTTTCGCCCTGCTGCGTTGCAAATGCGCGCTGTAGCTTTGGCTACTTCTACGCTTTGCGCCTTGCAGGTCAAAAAAATTAATTTGCCAAGAATTCACCTACCCACCCTGCGCTAGGTATACTTTGATTCCCTGCTAAACTATAAAACATGTTTATCATCGATAACGTATTGGTCAGCGACGAGCTGATCGAAGAGCAATTTGTCTGCGATTTGAATGCTTGCAAAGGAGCTTGCTGCTGGGAAGGTGACTATGGCGCACCATTGGAAGACAAGGAGCTGCCCATTCTCAACGACATCTACGAGTCGGTGAAACCTTTTTTAAGCGAGGCGGGCATCAAGGTCATTGAAAAACAAGGGAAGTATGTGTATTACGACGATGCCGAGGAGTTTGGTACTCCGCTCATTAAGGGCGGCCCTTGTGCCTATATGACTTACGACGCTTTGGGTATTGCACAATGCGGCATCGAACAAGCACACCGTGCAGGTGCAACCGATTTCCAAAAACCCATCTCTTGCCATCTTTATCCGGTAAGAACCCGCAAGGAGGAAGCAGGCTTTGAAGTGCTGAATTACGAACGCTGGGACATTTGTTCGGCAGCTTGCACTTTGGGTGCTAAAACCAAGACTCCCGTTTACCAATTTGTAAAGCCGGCTTTGATTCGAAAATATGGGGAAGATTTTTTTGATGTACTGGAAAAAGTGATCAGCGGAGAGGCGGAAGAGGAATAAGAAAAGGTGATGAATCCAAGATTTTGAGTGACGAAAAAATGGATAATAATCGAACATCACCTAAGTGCGGAAGGGAAACAAAAAAGGCCGGTAATTAAACCGGCCCGAAAAAAACACCTAAAACCCTATTAACTAACCTAAAAATCTTGAAATCAATTAAATGAGTTGACATTCATTCACTACTTCACACTCCTCTTACCTTTGTTATAACGTCTTCTTTATAAACTGCTAATGACTACTTTAAGTTGCGAAAAAATGCATAAAGCTGAAAAATTGACAACCAGCTGACCATCCTATCTTACGACAAACTTAAACTTTCGTTGCACAGTTTTTGAAACGATAACATTTCAAAATTGTTCAAAAAAAACCATTCGCTGGTTGTTAAAGAACATCAATTTCTCGCGCAGGTTGTGGCAAGGCTTCTTCTTTCTTTGGTAATGTAACCGCCAAGACACCTTGATCGTATTTTGCGCCAATGGAACTGGTATTGACGGTTTCTGGCAAATTGAAGCTGCGGCTAAAAGATGCAAAGCTGAATTCTTGCAAACGCAATTTTTCACCGACTACTTTTTCTGCGGTTTTGCTGGCCGAAATGGTCAACACATCCTTGTCAACGGCCAATTTAAAATCTCCTTTGTCAAGACCAGGTACGGCTAGTTCAATGCGGAAGTCTTGGTCGGTTTCAACGATGTTTACCGCTGGCCGCCACCCTAAAGTATTGCGGGGGTTGATGGCCGTAGCATCGGATTGGATGAATTGTTGTAGCATGCGATTGAATGCCGCATCTACCGGATTGTTGAATACACGTGGTTTTACAGATACTAGTGTCATGGCTATTTGCTTTTTTTGAGTTAAACAGATGTCCAACTTAAAGCAATTTGTATTCCACTAGGCCAAAACCACGCAAAAGGTGTCAAAATAGCAAAAACACAGAACGTTTTATGCCGAATTGACATTAGAGATTAAATTCGACTGCCTTTTTGTCTTATTGTAGGAATTTGATAGCGAAAAAGAGGTGGGAAAACCGAAATACTAAGCGCCTTCGCCCACAAAAGCCAATACATCATCTAAATATTCGCGGTGATTGGATAGGCGCGGCACTTTGTGTTGGCCGCCAAACTTTCCGCGGGCCCGCATCCAATTGTAGAAAGTGCCTTTGGGCGCCAAATGAATTTGCAGCGGCAGCATCGCCAAGTTGCGGTAACGCTTGGCTTCGTAATCGGAGTTGATTTTTTGTAAGTTTTGATCCAACAGAATGGAAAATGCGGAAATATCGGCGGGTTCTTTTTCAAATTCAATGATCCACTCGTGTCCGCCCCGGTTGGCACCGTCAAAATAAACGGGCGCTACCGTATATTCACTGACCACGGCATGCATGGTTTTACAAGTTTCAGCCAGCGCTTTATCAGCATTGTCCACCATCATCTCTTCGCCAAAGGCATTGACAAACTGTTTGGTGCGCCCAGTTACTTTGATGCGATAAGGCAAAATGGAAGTAAACTGCACCGTGTCGCCTAGGCAATAGCGCCAAAGTCCGGAATTGGTGGTGATCACCATGGCGTAATTTTTTCCCAGTTCCACTCCCCAAAGCGGTACCGCTCGAGGAGAGGGTTTTTCCCATTCGGTCATGGGAATGAATTCGTAAAAAACGCCATTGTTGAGCAGAAGGAGCAAGCCTTCCTCATTCAAGCGATCTTGAACGGCAAAAAAACCTTCCGAAGCATTGTAGATTTCTTGATAATCGACCGATTCAGAAGGGAAAAATTCTTTGAACTGTTGTTGATAAGGTGTAAAACTCACCCCGCCATGGATATAAACTTGAAAATCAGGCCAGATCTCCAACATGTTTTTTTTGCCAGTTATTTCCAACATGCGCCGCATCAGCACCACGGTCCAGGTTGGTACCCCGCCAATCATCACCACCCGAGGTTCTTGTATTCCCGCCAAGGCCAATAATTCTATTTTTTTCTCCCAATCGCCCATCAACGCGGTTTGGTGATCAGGAATAAAAAAGGGCCGGGCTACCCAAGGCATCCGCTCAATCATGATGGCCGATACATCGCCAATGATGGTGCTAGGATGATCAGCGAAAGCGTTCATGCTACCGCCCATCACCATGCTTTTGTCGGCAAACTGGCGCGCATTGGGTCGTTGCCAATAATAGAGGGTCATGGTATCCCAAGTGCCACGGATGTGACAGCGACTCAGGTTTTGGTAAGAAACAGGGATGAATTTACTCTTGTCGTTGGTGGTACCCGAAGATTTGGAAAACCATTTCACTTGCCCAGGCCAAAGGATGTCTTTTTCGCCCATCATCATCTGGTGGATGTAGGGCTTGAGCACATCGTACTCGGTAATGGGAACCGCCTGTTCAAAATCTTGAATGCTGTGGACGTCTTTAAAAAAATGCTGTTTTCCCCAAGCAGTGGCACGACCAGCCCCCATCAACTCCCACCACAAGGCAGTTTGAATTTGTTGTGGCGCTTCCATATACGCTTTGATATAGCGATATCGATAGCGGTACAGTTGTCGGAAAAAGGAGTTCGCCATATGCTGCATAATCCTAAATATAGCAATTTTTTTTGAAGAATGCTGGCTTCCAATGGGGATATTGCGGATTTAAAGGTGGATTTAACGGATTTTCAGACCTGATTTTTTTCGTAATGGCGTTTTTTTCAGGACAAACAAAATTTTTAACTAGATCACAACCGCCATTTTATACCCGTTTTTTATTCCTAATCAACCAAATATTCTTTTTGAATCTCGTGGTAGGATGTTGAAATCTCTTGTATTTTGCATGGCGGGAGCAATTTGTGTTCCCAACTCTAATTCAACACCCACTAAATTTATTCGGGATCATGTTTTTCAAAAAAACAATAAAGAAAAAACTGCTCGCTGGCTTGGCAGTTTTGGCCTTGGTAGCCATCTCTTGTATGAAATTACCGGAAGTACTGCGCATTCAGGAAAGTCCGGAAAAATCCTTCCGCAAAGCCAAAGAAGTGCGGGATAAATCGGCCATAAAAATTGCCGATGGCCTACAATTGTCGCTTTGGGCTTCTGATTCGCTCGCGCCTGACCCAGTGGCAATGTCGATCGACGACTGGGGACGAGTTTATCTGACACGGACAAACCGCCAAAAAAATTCTGAATTTGACATCCGCGGCCACGTGGATTGGATGACAGCGTCGATTGGTTTGCAATCAGTGGAAGACCGTCGCGCTTTTTTGCGCAAAACTTTTGCTCCCGAAAACAGCCAAAAAAATGACTGGTTGAAGGATCTTAACAGCGATGGATCGCACGATTGGCACGACCTCGCCGTAGAAAAAGACGAGATCTGGCGATTGGAAGATCAGAACAACGACGGCATGGCCGATGTGTCCACCCGTATTTTGAACGACTTCTTTGAGGAGGTATCAGATGTAGCCGGCGGACTTCTGGTTACGGCCAAGGCCGTATTCGTTGGCATTGCTCCCGATCTCTGGAAAATAAAAGACACCAACGGCGATGGTATTTTAGACAAAAAAACCTCCATTAGTCATGGCTATGGCGTACACGTTGGTTTTGGCGGTCATGGGATGTCGGGAATCATAGAAGGCCCCGATGGCAAGCTGTACTGGAACATTGGTGATATTGGTGCCAACATCACCACCGCCGACGGTAAAAAATTTGCAAACCCCAACTCGGGGATCATCGCCCGCGCCAATCCGGATGGCAGCGATTTCGAAATTTATGCAACTGGACTGCGCAACACCCATGAGTTTGCCTTTGATGATTATGGCAACCTGATCTCATCCGACAACGACGGCGACTACCCCGGAGAAAGCGAGCGCCTGGTACACGTTGTCCAGGGTTCGGATGCGGGCTGGCGCTCCAACTGGCAATACGGTAAATACACCGACCCCAACAACAACAAGTACAATGTATGGATAGACGAAAAACTCTCCAAGCCGCGCTGGGAGGGTCAAGCCGCTTACATCATCCCTCCCATAATGAATTACCACAACGGCCCCACCGGAATGGTCTACAATCCAGGAACGGCGCTGGGTACAGCTTGGAAAAATAAATTCTTTTTGGTAGAATTTGTAGGCAGCCCGACCAACTCGCACATCTGGTCATTTGGCCTAAAACCCAAAGGCGCTTCCTTTGAATTGGATGGAGAAAAAGACGTCATCAGCGGCATTTTGCCGACGGGCATTCAATTTGGTCCGGATGGCGCGCTGTATGTGGCCGACTGGATCAATGGCTGGGACACCAAAAACTACGGTCGTGTGTGGAAATTGGATGTGACCAACGACAAAAACGACCTGGCCAAAGAACGCCTAGAAACCAAGCGGCTGATTCAGCTCAACTACCCGCAACAAACCTTGGAAACGCTGTATTCCCTCCTTTTTTACGGCGACAAACGCATCCGCCAGAAAGCGCAATTTGAATTGGTGGAACGCGGAAAAAATGGCTTGCCGATGCTGAGCAAAGCCGCCAACCAAACCGACAACCAATTGGCACGGGTACACGCCATTTGGGGTCTGGGTCAATTGACGCGCAAAGATCCCAACAATGCCACTACCTTGATCCCGCTGCTCAAAGACAAAGACCTGGAAATAGTGACCCAAACGATAAAGGTGCTGGGCGATGCGCGGATTGCAAAAATTGGTGCCGACTTGATCCCCATGCTGGAAAATCCAAGTCCACGAATAAGATTTTTTGCGGCGGAAACTTTGGGTAAAACAGGCTACACCGCGGCCATCCAACCGCTGATTGCCATGCTCAAAGCCAACAACGACGAGGATGTTTACCAGCGCCACGCTGCCGTGTTGGCGCTTGCAAAGATTGGTCAAGCCGACCCGCTACTTGCCTTGGCCAAGGATCCCAGCAAAGCCTTGCGAACCGCTGCGGTGCTGGTGCTCCGAAAGTTGAAAAACGAAAAAATTGCCCTTTTTCTCAACGACACCGACGAATACCTGGTAACCGAAGTTGCCCGCGCCATCAACGATGACTTGTCGATCCCGGCAGCCTTACCCGCCTTAGCAGCTACCCTGAAAGAAAAAAGATTTACCAGTGAGCCCTTGTTGCGGCGCGCCATCAATGCCGCATTGCGCGTAGGCGGAGACCAAGAATTGGATGCCCTGATTAATTTTTCCACGCGTACCGACATCAGCAACGCCATCAAGGCTGAAGCGTTGGCCACCATTGGCTTGTGGGCGAATCCATCGGTATTGGACCGCGTAGATGGCCGTTATCGGGGCAAAATCACCCGCTCTCCCGAGGTAGTGAAAGCAAAAATCCGGCCTTTTGTCGCCAATTTTTTAAAAGAAACCAATCCAGAAACGGTGATGGCTACCGCCGGTTTGTTGGCCAACCTGGGGATTGCTGACTTCAACGATACCCTGGCAAAAATGTACAGTGAAACCAGCGACAACAAAATAAAAATGGCGTTACTGCCAGTATTGGATCGCTTGAAATACGAAAAAATTGAATCGATCATCAAAAGCGGGATGGAAGACAAAGACGACAAACTGCGTACCGTAGCGCTGGGTTTGTTGAATGACGCCAACGTATCCAAGGAAAGCCTCCCGCTCATCGTACAGACCATTTTCGCCAAGGGCAGCATACGCGAACAACAACAACTGTTGCTGGTGCTGGGCAAACTCAACCTGAGCAAAACCCAAACCATTTTGGAAGACTTGGTCAATCAATTGCAGGACAAAAAACTTTCGCCCAACCTGCGTTTGGAGTTGAACGAAGCCATCAATACCTCGGGTTCGGCGGCGCTCAAAGCTAAAATAGCCGCATTGCAACCCAATGCTACGCCAGTTGACGCCTATACCGCCGCGCTTTTTGGCGGCAATTATTTTGAAGGGCGAAACATCTTTAACTACAACTCGGCGGCGCAATGCACCCGTTGTCATGCCGTAGGGAATGAAGGCGGAGCCGTGGGCCCGTCCCTGACCAAGATAGGCAGCACCCTGACCCGGGAGCAAATCCTCCAAGCGCTGATAGAACCCAGTGCGCGATTGGCACCAGGCTATGGTACGGTGTTGCTGAAGCTCAAGGAAGGCCAGGAAGTATTTGGCATTTTGGCCAAAGAAACGCCCACCACGCTCACCATCACCACTTCGGATGCAGAACCTCTGGTGATCCCGGTTTCTAGGATTGTGAGTCGGGAGAACACCCCTTCCAGTATGCCGCCAATGGGACCAAACTTGTCGAAACGCGAGATTAGGGACTTGGTGGAATATTTGGCTTTGTTGCGATAGTGGTGAATGGTTGAGTAGAGAGATAACTGTAATTCAAAATGTCGGGCAGGAGGAATTTCGATTTTGGAGTTCGAGTGTGGCATTTTGAATTGCAGTTGTTTTGTGGAGATTTAAATATTACTAATTTGGTATTGTTGTTTGAGTGGGTAACGACAGCAATTTCCGGTTTAAGATGTACATGTTTACAGGGTGTATTTCAAAATGTCGCATCCTACCCTCCTTTTTGACCAATGCTATTGGTAGCGTTATCGAAAACAGTGAATTTTTTTTGAATAGAACTTCCCCCCGCTGGCATCAACTCTTGAACTACTTCCCCAAATCCAAGCGCACATACCGACCCTCACGAGCCACATCTGACCCATACGTTCACAGCCTTCACCAGCCTAAAAAAAATGCTTATATTTATCAGCATCGATTGTTCATCTTGCCGAAATAATTTAACATGACCATTAATAAGGCGCTCCTTTTCTGTTTTTTGACAATTGTATCAGCATCGGGATATGCTCAAAAAAAGATAAGTTTTTCCTCTCCAGATAAAAAAATAGTGTTTGAATTAAACACTCCAAAAGGGCAACCTGCTTTTGCGGTTACTTATAAGGGGGTGCCATTAATCACCAACAGCAAGCTGCTGCTTGAATTTGCTGACAATGAGTTTCTGGGTAAAAATACGAAAGTAGGCAAAGCCGTTTTTAAAGAGGGCATAGAAGAATATCCCCTGCCCCTTGGTAAAACCAGCTACGTAAAAGAAAATTATTCCGAAGCATTGATTCCTTTGCAGGAAAACGTGGGTGCAAAAATGCAGGTAAACCTAAGGGTGCGATTGTTCAATGATGGAATAGGTCTTCGTTATGAACTGCCAGCGCAAAATAATTTAAAAGCATACATTTTACAGGAAGAAAGAACTGATTTCAACCTGGTCAATGATCCTTTGGCACAAGTGGCTTTTTTAGAAAACTATACCACTTCTCACGAGCATCGCTACCAAGTACTTTCCTTAAAAAGCATTAAGGATGATGCCTTGATGGACATGCCAGCCTTGTTTACGTTTCCCGGTACCATTTACCTGGCCATCACCGAAGCCAACCTGCTGAACTATGCAGGAATGGCGCTGGTAAAAAAAGATGGAATACTTACCAGTCAGTTGAGTCCCTTGCCCAATGGGCGAAATGCGAAAGTAAAAGCGGCTTTGCCACATTATACTCCCTGGCGGGTAATGATGATCAGTGATAGGGCAGGTGCTTTGATAGAATCGAATTTGTTAACCAATTTAGCGGAACCACAAAAGGTAAAAGAGGTCAGTTGGCTAAAACCAGGTAAGGCCACCTTTCATTGGTGGAATGGAGATGTGCTGCCGGACACCACCTTTGAAGCCGGGATTAATTTTAATTTCAACAAATACTACATTGATTTTTGTGCAAGAAATAATATTGAGTTTCACACCATCATCGGGAACCGGGGTGTTGCCTGGTACAAAAACGATGGGATGGAATACCAGCCCGGCCCCAACACTGATGTTACCTCGCCCCGGCCCGGCCTGGATGTGGCAGCCATTTGCGATTATGCCAAAACCAAAGGAGTAGGCATCCGTTTTTGGGTGCATTGGCAGGCTTTGTATCCAAAACTCGAAGCTGCTTTTACGCTTTTTGAAAAATGGGGCATCAAAGGGATGATGGTAGATTTTATGGATCGGGACGACCAGGAAATGGTGTTGATCCAGGAAGAAATACTACAGCGCGCCGCAGCACATCATTTAGAAATTCAATTCCATGGGGCTTATAAACCAACCGGGCTTAACCGGACTTATCCCAATGAGTCTACCCGGGAAGGCACCCTTAATTATGAGAACGATAAATGGGGCAACCAGATAACTGCTGACGATGATATGAATGTAATGTTTACAAGAGCTTTGGCGGGCTGTACCGATTATCATCTCGGAGGTTTCAATGCCATGTCTGCCGATAATTACAAGCAGCAATTTACCAAGCCACACATGCTCTCTACGCGTTGCCATATGCTGGCTATGTATGTGGTGCTGGAAAATCATATGTCGATGGTATGTGATTATCCAGCTGCTTACGAAGGGCAACCCGGTTTTGAGTTTTTACAGCAGGTACCCACGGTATGGGATAAAACGGTGGTGCCGATAGGAACTCCGGGCGAGTGGATTGCCATTGCCCGACAAAAAGGAGACAGCTGGTACCTGGCGGTTATTACCAATGACACCAAAAGGTCGGTTGCAATTCCTTTAACTTTTTTATCCGCAGGAAATTACCGGGCGGAAATATACCAGGATGCTGCCGATGTGGCCAGCCATCCCAATAACTTAATCAAGGAGATAAAAGTCTTTTCTTCAGCAGATGTAGTAAAGGTTGATTTGCCTGCCGGCGGGGGTATGGTGGTAAAGCTGGTAAAGGAGTAGCAGATAATTCAAGCAGAGGGTTCTTGCGGGCAGGTGCTCTAGCGAGGGATTTTTGATATTGTAGCAGAAAGGAAATAGCGCTGGAAACGGGGCAGAAGGTAGTGATGATCACTGGCGGTGCTTATCCCAGAATTTAAACTGGCGGACAGTTGATCGTTTTCTGACTTTCGCAAAGCCGCAGCGCAGGTATTTCCAAGTTCTTGGGGGATAACGCAAACCTTGAACCAAGCGCAAGCAACAAACAAACTAATCTCAAAGGCCGTTTCTGAAAATCGATTCGGGTAAGCAAAACTAAATTTTATATGAACTTACAAGAACAAATCAAAGCGTACATTACTAGCCAACCGGAACCAAAACGGAGCGACATTCAAGCGTTGCATCGCATCATTCTGCAAGCCATGCCAGCATGTAAACTATGGTTCTTGGACGGTAAAAACAATGAAAACAAAACAGTTTCTAATCCTAATATTGGGTATGGATTTCAAACTATAAAATATGCTGATGGAAAAACCAAAGAGTTTTATCAAATTGGCATCAGCGCGAATAAAACGGGAATCTCTGTCTATGTCCTGGGAATTAAAGATAAAAATTACTTACCTCAGACATATGGAGAAAAAATCGGTAAGGCGAGCCTCAGCGGATATTGCATTAAATTCAAAACACTAAAAGACATAAATATTGATGTACTTGAAGCAGCAATAAGATATGGGCTTGAGCAGGGGCTGGAAATTACTGGATAAAAATGGTTTCTATTCCTACGATACACAAACATTTAAAATTTTTACTGAAAAAGATGGATTAGTCTACACTTCTGTACGGAGCGTACTGGCTGACAAAAGGGGGATATTTGGCTTGGTACTCGGAGTTTTGGACTAAGCCGTTATGATGGGAAGACGCTGACCACTTTTTCAGAAGTCCTGAAATAACAAAAACACAACAAGCTATGAACACCACCAACAATCACGATGAGCGTTTTGCAAAAATGTCATTCTCCAGGGTATATCCATTGTACCTCACAAAAGTGGAGAAGAAAGGCAGAACGAAAGAAGAATTGAATCAAGTCATCGAGTGGCTAACGGGTTATCCTGAAAAAAGACTGCAAGAGCTCACTCAAGAAAACGTAACGTTTGAAAAATTCTTTCAGGATGCTACAATCAACCCAAATGCCCAACTCATCACGGGCGTAATTTGCGGTTATCGAGTGGAAGAAGTTGAAAATCCTCTAACCCAACAGGTAAGGTATTTGGACAAGTTGGTAGATGAGTTGGCAAAAGGCCGGAAAATGGAAAAAATTTTGCGCTCGGTTTAGAGCGAACCTACTATTAATTTTAAGGCTCTATTATGATGGAATCATTTCTTCGCCACCTCTTTTAATTCCGTTTTCAAAAACTGTCCCGTATAACTTTTTTTCACTTTAGCAACTTCCTCCGGCGTACCGGAGCAGAGCACCTGACCACCGCGTTGGCCGCCTTCTGGCCCCATATCGATGATGTAATCGGCTACCTTTATCACATCCATGTTGTGCTCAATCACTAAAACGGTGTTCCCTCGATCCACCAATTTGTACAACACTTCCAACAAATGGCGAATGTCTTCAAAATGTAAACCAGTGGTGGGTTCATCAAGGATATAAATCGTTTTACCGGTATCGCGTTTGGATAATTCTTCGGCCAGTTTTACCCGTTGTGCTTCACCGCCAGAAAGGGTAGTAGCCTGCTGGCCCAAAGTGATGTAACCCAAACCCACCTCTTGCAGGGTGCTCAGTTTTCGGTAAATATTGGGTACGTTTTGGAAAAAATCGGTTGCTTCGCTCACCGGCATATCCAGTACATCGTTGATGGATTTGCCTTTGTAGAGCACCTCTAATGTTTCTCGGTTGTAGCGCCGCCCCTGACAATTTTCGCAATGCACATATACATCAGGTAGGAAATTCATTTCAATTACGCGCATCCCCGATCCTTCGCAAACTTCGCAGCGACCGCCCTTTACGTTAAAGGAAAAACGCCCTGGTTTATAACCGCGAATTTTTGCTTCCGGTAGCTCAGAAAAGATCTTTCGGATGTCAGTAAACACCCCGGTATAAGTAGCCGGGTTGGATCGCGGAGTGCGCCCAATCGCCGACTGATCAATTTCTATGACCTTGTCTACAAATTCCAAACCTTTGATTTCAGCATAAGGCATGGGCGCCTTTAAGCTGTTGTAAAAATGTTGGCGCAAAATAGGATACAGGGTTTCGTTGATCAAGGTAGATTTTCCGCTACCCGAAACGCCAGTGACACAGCAAAATGTACCCAAAGGAATAGAAATGGAAACGTTTTTGAGGTTGTTACCCGTAGCGCCTTTGATTTCCAACGACTGACCATTGCCTTTACGCCGGATCTCCGGTAATTCGATCCGCCGCCGATTGACCAAGTAATCGGAGGTAAGGGTATGGCCTTCCAAAAAGGTGTGTGGCTCACCTTCGGCTACCAACTCACCGCCGTATTTGCCTGCTCCAGGCCCAAGGTCGATCAGGTAATCGGAAGCCATCATGATGTCCTTATCGTGCTCCACCACCAGTACCGTGTTGCCAATGTCGGTCAATTGCCGCAAGGCTTCAATCAACTTGAGGTTGTCGCGTTGATGAAGTCCAATGCTGGGTTCGTCCAGGATGTAAGTGATGCCCGTTAGTTGCGACCCGATCTGCGTGGCCAAGCGAATACGCTGGGATTCACCGCCGGAAAGGGTACGTGAAGGACGGTTAAGCGTCAAGTAATCCAACCCTACATGCATGAGAAATCCAAGCCGCAAGCGAATCTCTTTCAGTACATCGCGGGCAATGGCTTGTTGGCGATTGCTCAATTTATCCTCGATCCCTAAAAACCAAGCTTCCAATTCGCTCACATCCATTTGCGACAACTCGCTGATGTGTTTGCCGTTCAATTTGTAAGACAGCGATTCTTGTCGCAGCCGATAACCATGACATTCGGGACATTCGGCAACAGTCATGAATTCTTCGGCCCAGTTTCTAATTTTTTCCGACGTCGTTTCTTGGTACCACCGTTCCAGCATCTTGACCAAACCCTCGTAGGCTAGGTTGTAGCTGGAGTCGGCGCTGGCGTCAAATTTGATCTCCAATTTTTCCCCTTTGCCATACAAAATGGCTTCCATTGCTTTTTCAGGTAGGTCTTTGATGGGCGTGGAGAAACTAAAACTGTATTTTTTGGCAAAAGCACGCAATTGCTTGAATGCCAAATTGTCGCGTACCTCACCTAGGGGAGCGAAACCGCCGTCGTTGATGCTTTTATCGCGATCGGGCAACACTTTATCAATGTCCACTTGGTTGATCACACCTAATCCTCCACAACAGGGGCAAGCACCGTAGGGTGAATTGAAAGAAAAAGTATTGGGAGAAGGTTCTTCGTAGGAAACGCCCGTATCGGGATCCATTAAGTGTTTGCTGTAAGTGGTAGCTACATTGGTATCGTTATCGAGCAGCATGGCTACCCCATTGCCAATTTTCAAGGCCAATTGGAGGGAATCATGTAATCGTTCCGGTTTGCTAACATTAATCGACATTCGGTCAATGACCACTTCAATGTCGTGCACCTTGTAGCGATCTAGTTGCAT
>JBBRGN010000043.1:0-22395 GCA_038240665.1 Chitinophagales bacterium
ACTTCCGACACGGGGAATACCAAATACTACATCGATGAATTTGGAGCGGTGCTTCCGGTGGTGTGTATCTTATTTGCCGTTTATTTTTGGACTAGAAGAAAGGAGTTGATGATTTTTGCTAATAAGATGGAATGAATGTGATTTAACGATCAATAAAACTGTCATATGTACACCTACATCGCCTTCCTTCGCGGCATCAACGTCGGCGGAAACAAGATCGTCAAAATGGCGCTTTTGAAAGCCTTACTTGAAACCCTCAATTGTAGCAAAGTAGCGACCTATATCCAAAGCGGGAACGCCGTTTTTCAGCACTCTTCCAATGATATTGCAGCGCTGACCCAACAATTGAGCATTTCAACATGCCGAATGTCCACTACCGCACTTGCAACCTCTGCGAAGCCATGTGTGGCCTTGAGATTAAAACACAAGGTCAAGAAATCTTATCACGCTGGTACATTTTTCGTGCCTAATAGCGCACAAAAAGGGAGGCAAACATAGTTGCCCCCCTTATAGTTAAAACATTTTAATTCGCTTATTTCAAGCACATCATCCCATACATTCCTCGAAGGCTTCGATTGCTTCATCAATTGCTTTGTCAAAAGAGAGTGCTGCTTCTGGCATGCACAAACCAGCAGGCCAGGCAAAACGACATCTTCGGACATCACGTTCGTATTCTCCCTGAGCTGCATTTATTCCATTATTGAATTGCAAATAGCAATCTGTGTAAGCAAAGGATTGAAATGTCACAAAACCGACGATGAGTAGAAGACTCCAAGCTCCAATTAATTGGTATTTTTTCATGTTGTTTAATTTTTGTGACGACTTAATGCTGCGCGACGAATTTCCTCATTCCAATCAATGTCATTTATTTCATCATGTATGGCATTGATCTTTCGCGCCACATCATCGGATAGGGTTGGATAATTAGGTATTTCCCGTTTTAGAATTTCAGCAGCTTTTTCTGCTTCACAATCTAGCTTTTTGAACAGTAAGCCTCCTCTAATTTTTGCAAACTTAGCATCATCGATTTCACAAACTTTCAGACCTGGGTTATTACTGAAAACTTGATAGGTGGCTTGTAAATCAAACACTCCTCGAACAATGTGGATTTCCAGTTCGCGCTCTGCTTTTAGATAAGCTTTAAAGCTGGTATTTTGGGCGATCTTTAAGAGTGTTGAGTCGGGTAAAGAATCGGTGATCGATTCTTGTTGCTGACACGAAACCAAAAGCCCCCAAGTAAGAAAGCACAAAGAAAATAGTAACTTTTTCATGATGTATTGTTTTGTGTTTTTGAAAGTTATTTCTGGGAATAATAAGTTGCGTCAATGCAATTTTCGTATTCTTGCATTGCTGCGTAGAATTCTTCAACGTACTCATAGATACATACTAATCCAGGGCTTGAAAATGCACATACTGCCAGCGCTCGTGCTGCTCGGTAGTAAGATCTGGAGTATTCATCAAAACAAGGTGTTGAAGTAAAAGACGATTTAATACCGATAACCTCATTATCGATGAAACTCAAAACATCACTTTCTGATGTTACTTTGGATAACTCAATCAGATCGTCAGCAACCTTATCATTAATTGCCTTGATCTGGTCTTGATGACTACTAATAGTAATTGAGCGTTTCTCCGTTTCAAGCGTAACTAAAATACTGAGTACCTTATCAATGTTCTCTTTGATTTTGAGTTTTAACGCTGCTTTTGAATCACTGATAGGATAACAGTTGCTTTGTTGTGCTGAGATTAGATCACTGTCCTTTGAACAGTAAAAAACAGTACAGGTCAACACGGATAGGCATAAAAAGCTCCATAGTTTCGTCATAAGAAAATTTTAAATAGTGAATTAATATCACAAAGATGGAGTGATGTTTCTGTTCAATCCAGGAACTTTTACCCGCAAATGACTACCCCAAATTTTAAGGAAATAGAAAGGGGGATTTTAACCCAAGCTGGTTCTGTTTTGCGCAAGACCACAAGTCCCTTTTGGGGCGCTATATGGGTAGCAAAAGGTAGTTCGTGGTTTTCATAGTCCTGTAGGGACGAAATATGGGTATTGCTTCTCTTTGGTGGATACCCACATCACGTCCCTACAGGACTATGAATATATTTAGGGCGTTTTCTACCCATATAGCGCCCCCAAGGGGGCTATTGTTACGCGAAGAATAGAACCCATCTCCCCAAGCTGGTACAAGTATCCAAACTTGTACCAAATATCAACACGTCTCTGACGTGTGTTTAACTAACCTATTCGCCTTGCCCGTGCGTCAGAGACGCGAAGATATGGGGTACAAGTCTGGAGACTTGTACCAGCAAGGTTTTGGATTTTGAGCTCCATGAGGCAAATTTTATTTCGGACTTCGTTAAAATTTTCGCCGTATCGCCCACATACGGCTGCAAATTTTGCCTCGCCTGAAATAAAATTTGCTCCCCTTCGCCTCAGATCCAGAATCTGAACAAGCTCTTGGCTTACCTTTTTTTGACCTAAATATACATTAAATGGGAATCACACCCATTGAGCACCGCCATCAAGGAAACCTTTGGCTTTGAGGTGATCGTTTTTTTGAAAAGCCTACCCAAATTAAAAACAATCTTAGCCAATAATCCTTACACAGGAGAAACCCTCCAAACCGGCGAGCGGATTTATTTCACCTTGCTCAACCCCTTGCCTACCCCCGAAAAATGGGAAGCAACCCAGCAAAAAAAGAACGAGATCGACCCATTTATTTTGGTTGATGACGTAGTCTATCTTTTTTGTCGGGGAGGGTATGGCAAAACCGATTTTAGCAATCCTTTTTTCGAAAAAAACTTAAAAGTCACCGCTACAACCCGTAATCTGGAAACGATGCAACGGCTGTTGGAAATGGCTGAAGCTATTTGACGGGTAAAGAAAGGGCTTGTTCCTAAAATTTGATTTAACAATTTTTCCCCTTGAGGTGAATGCTAAATGGTTACGCATTTTTTCAAAAACGCAGTGCTCTTTTTTTTAAAATTGCTACTTATCGTTTCAAAAATTCCTTCATTTTACAGCACATTAAGTTATATTTTTTTGCTAATAAAAAAGAGCAGGCAATGGATGTCTTAATTTATAACGAAATCGACTACTCCAAAGTAAAAAAACAGTTTGATAAGGTACTGTCTCAATTGCGCAGCGACAACTGGGCAGGGGCGGAGATGAAAAAAATGGCCAATACTGGGTACTATCGGGCTAAACTAGACGAAACCCATCGGCTTTTACTCAAACTAGCGAAGTATGATGGCCGTACTTATTTGCTGGCGTTGGAGGTGATTTTACACCACAATTACCGCGATTCTCGGTTTTTGGGAGGAGCTACCATTGATGAAAACAAGCTGATCACCATCGAAAAAGAAGAGGATGCTCCCGCCGCTGATTTTTTTAAGATGCCCTACATCAACCCAAGTGCTAAGCATTTTCATCTACTAGATAAAGTCATTTCTTTTGATGCAGACCAAAGCGAGGTATTCAATCTTCCTACACCGTTGATTGTAATTGGCTCGGCGGGAAGTGGTAAAACCGCACTTACCCTAGAGAAAATCAAAACCCTACGCGGAAATATTCTCTATGTAACGCTCTCGCCTTACTTAGTAGAAAACTCGGCAAATCTTTACTATTCTTTTCAGTACGAAAACGATCATCAGGAGATTGACTTTTTGTCGTTCAAAGAGTTTGTAGAAACACTGCGCAGTCCCTCCGGAAAGGAGCTTCAGTTTCGGCAATTTGATGCTTGGTTCACCCGCCACCGCAGCACCGTCAAAATTCGGGATGGTTATAAACTCTTTGAGGAATTCAAAGGTGTCCTAACTGGAATGAGTGTAGATAAGGTTTACTTAAGCCGCGAAGACTACTTGTCTTTAGGCGTAAAACAATCGGTTTTTTTAACCGACGAACGCGAACAGGTTTATGGATTATTCGAAAAATATTTGACTTTCCTCAAAGAAGCCAATTTGTACGACCTCAATATGGTCGCCTTTGAGTGGCAGGAATACGTACAAGCTAAATACGATTTTGTCATTGTTGATGAAGTACAAGACCTCACCAATGTACAATTGTACCTGATTTTGAAATCTTTAAAAATCAAAGGACAATTCCTTTTGTGCGGAGATTCCAATCAGATTGTACACCCCAATTTTTTCTCCTGGTCGAACGTTAAGACCATGTTCTATACTCAAGCTGCACTAGACAATGAACTACGCATTTTACGTACCAACTACCGCAATTCCCCGCAAGTAACCGATATTGCCAATCGGTTACTCAAAGTAAAAAATGCCCGATTCGGATCCATTGATCGTGAAAGTACTTACCTCGTCAATCCGATCAGTGAAAAACCTGGAGAAGTGGTTTGTTTGAACGATAGCCCCAAAATAAAACAAGAACTCAACCAGAAAACCAAACTATCGGCCAACTACGCAGTGGTGGTGATGAGCAATGAAGACAAGGCCGAAGCGGCAAAAGTATTCCAAACGCCCTTGCTTTTTTCGGTGCAAGAAGCCAAAGGTTTGGAGTATGAAAACATTATTTTATACAATTTTGTCAGCCAAAAATCGAAAGAGTTCATCGAAATCACCCAGGGTGTTAGTCAGGAGGATGTGGAATTGGAAGAAATTCACTACTCCCGAGGCAAAGACAAAACCGATAAATCCTTGGATGCGTACAAGTTTTACATCAATTCCTTGTATGTAGCCATGACGAGGGCCGTGCGCAACCTCTATGTCATCGAAACCTCCCAAAAACATCCACTATTAGAGCTTTTAAAGCTCATCGAAACCAAACAAAAACTCGATTTAGCGGAGCAAAAATCGTCGTTTGAAGATTGGCAACGTGAAGCCCGCCGCCTCGAAATGCAGGGCAAAAACGAACAAGCTGACCTCATCAAACAAAACATTCTCGGCGCCCAAAAAACGCCGTGGACACCCATTACACCCGAGGAGTTGCCCCGATTGAAGGAAGAAGCCCTTAACCCCGCGCATTTTAATAAAAAAGCCAAGGATCGACTCTTTGATTTTGCCTTGATGTACCACGATTATGATACCATTCGTCAATTGGCTGAACTCAAATACCGACGGGCAGAAAAACCAGAAGCGGAAAGAAACTCCATTTTCCGCCGGTCTTATGCCCAGTATGCTGCGGACGACATCCGAAAAGTAGCCGAAAATATCAAAAAATATGGCATTGATTACCGCGACGAATTCAACCTTACGCCCTTGTTGGCTTCGCTTAAAACCGGAGCCATGAAAGTGACTGATTTTTTACTCACCAACCAGGCCAAGCTCAATGTGTTTGACAACCTAGGCATGTACCCTTTATTGATTGCCCTACAGCAGGCGCATACCGATGCAGGCTATATGAAAAACAAGCTCCCGCTCTTCTTCAAACGCCTTCAACCGGAATACCTGAAGGTCAAAGTGGACGAACATTTAATCAAAATGCCCATTCGGATCATGGAGTATTTTTTACTGCAAAATTTGTTAGTCAAACAGCCCCTGATCGTAATGAATAGGAAACCACATGAACACTTCGGATTTACAATCGATCATGTGATGGACATTGTGGAGCAATTTGATGCCGATATTTTGCCAGATTACCGCAAAAAGCGGCAATATGTAAGCAGTATTTTATCTAAAAACGAGGTTGACCGCAACGATCCCTACAACCGCAAACTATTTCGCCGCCTGGAGCGAGGCGTATATGTAATCAACCTTGATCTTGAAATTGGCATCAGCGAGGAATGGATGGATGTGTACAAAATAATGCAACTGGAGAAAATTACTCCTGAGGAAAATCGGCGTAGAGTTGACGAGTCCTGGCAACAAGAGTTGAAAAGAGTTCACGAAGAACGGACAGCCGCTTATGAGCGGGAAAAGGAGCGGCGGCAACAGGAAATCGATGAACGGATGAACCGGTTTAGGTGGTAAAATACCCTAATCTAATTTGATACCAAATCATTGAATCATTCCTTAGCATCCGCAAAAAGTTTTATTTTGCTAAAAAGTAAGTACCTACATGAAAAATATGCACCCATTTCTCTTTCTGCTAAGTTTGGTTTGCTTAAGCAGCACATCATTACTGGCTCAAGACCCCATCGATAAGGAAGCAACTCCTGAAACCCGCAATTTGTACCACAACCTATTTTCCCTGATGAATGCGGGAAAACAGTTGTTTGGCCATCAGGACGACTTGGCTTATGGCATCGGTTGGCGAGGTCACAAAAAAGATTCCGACATCAAACGTACAGCAGGCGATTTCCCCGCTGTGTTTGGTTGGGATCTGGGACATTTAGAATACGATGAAAAAAAACAAATCGACAGTGTACCGTTCAAAAAATTGCGCAAATACATCATAAGAGCCTACCGCTTGGGGGGCATCAATACCATCAGTTGGCATGTACACAATCCCTCAAGCGGCGGGTCAGCATGGGATACCAGCGGACAGGCGGTGCGTTCGGTATTGCCGGGTGGCGCCAATCACGATAAATTTATGTCCTGGTTGGACAAAGTAGCCGACTTTGCACTATCCTTAAAAGATGGGCAAACGCCAATCCCCATCATTTTCCGGCCTTACCACGAAAATACTGGTAGTTGGTTTTGGTGGGGCGAAAAACTGGCCACTCCCGAAGAATATACTACCCTGTGGAAGATGACCGTTGACCATTTTCGCAGTCGGGGCGTCCATAATTTTCTATATGCCTATTCGCCCGACAGGTTTAGCTCCAAAGAACATTATCTGCGTTGTTATCCCGGTGATGATTATGTTGACATCCTGGGGAATGACCTGTATCACCAAAATTCGGTCAGCCCTGAATCTGGCAAATTCTTTACCTTTATTTTGAACCAAAACCTTACTACCTTGACCGAATTGAGCAAGGAACACAACAAAATCATCGCCATAACCGAAACGGGCGTAAACATGGCTGGATTCCCCAATTGGTGGACGGAAGTACTCGGCGCTACGTTGCGCAATTACAACTTAGCTTATTTTTTGGTTTGGCGGAATGCGCGATTGAGTCATTATTTCGCTCCTTTCCCTGGACAAGCAACGGCTCAAGATTTCAAGGAGCTGTTTAAGGATGAGCGTACGTTTTTGGCCAAAAAGCTAAAGCAAACCAATATCTATCAGCTAAAGCAATAACCTCCTTAGGAATGAGTCGATAATAAGGTATCAAATTAGACTAGGCTATTTTGATATCTTATTGTTGAATCATTCCTTAAGCGCCTACAACCTGAAAAACATGCTCAAAAAACAAATTACCTTTTATAGCCTCATCATGATTGCTGTAGGCTCGAGCATTGGCTCAGGAATTTTTCGTACCCCTGCTGAAATTGCAGAATACCTGCCTACTTCCGGTTGGATGCTGGGCGTCTGGATCGTAGGTGGATTGATTGCCTTATGTGGCGCGCTCACTTTTGCTGAGTTGGCTTCCATTTTTCCCAAAGCGGGCGGGTTTTATGTTTTTTTGAAAGAAGCCTTTGGTGAGTTATCGGCCTTTCTGTACGGATGGTCAATGCTGTTGGTGATCAATACGGGATCCTTAGCGGCGCTGAGTTTGGTGTTCACGGGTTACCTCAAAACCTTGTTGCCCATTCCTGATTCCTGGCAATTGGGGATTGCGATCCTGACCATTGTTTTGCTTACCTTGATGAATGTTATGGGGGTACGCTGGGGAGGTTTGTTTGCCGCGATTTTTACTTCTGCTAAGCTGCTGGGGATTTTTATAGTCATCCTTATTGGGTTCATTGCGGGTACCTTGCATTTTTCGGTGTTGGACTTTTCCTGGCCCGGAAACATCAAGGATCTCCCACTCATTCCCTCGTTTGGTTTGGCGCTGATTGGGGTAACCTTTTCTTACGGCGGCTATCAGCACGCTACATTCTTAGCTGCGGAGGTCAAAGACGCCGATCGACAAGTACCCAGGGCGCTGTTGCTGGGCATTGGCATCGTGTGTGCGGCATACCTCTGCATCAATGTAGCCTACCTCAAGCTGTTGCCCATTGAAAAAATTGTTGGATCTAGCGGCGTAGCCTCCGAAGCCATTTCGACCGTTTGGGCGGCGGGTGCTAAATTTGTGGCCGTGCTGATTGTGTTATCAGTTTTGGGTACCATTGGTATTTATATCCTCACTGCGCCGCGCATTTACTTCGCTATGGCTCAGGACGGCTTGTTTTTCAAAAAATTTGCCGAAGTACACCCTACTTACCAAACGCCACAATGGGCGATCGTTTTTCAATCTTTGTGGACCATCCTCCTGTTGCTGTTCTGGCAAACCTTCTCTAATCTGATTACCTACGTAGTTTTTGTTGATACCGGCTTTTTCCTGCTAACCGCGGCCACCATTTTTGTATACCGCAAAAGAAAACTGGAACGCGGGTATAGCACTTTCCTTTACCCGATTCCACCCTTGGTGTTCATCTCCATGTCGGCATTTATTGTGGTCAATACTTTTTTGGAAAAACCAGAACAGGCGCTGGCTGGTATTTTTTTCCTGGGACTTGGGAGTTTGTTTTTTGGGTATTTTAAACGGCAACAGAAGCTGGCGGCATAAAAACATAATTGCCTGTTGATTACAAGGGCCATCGAAACCAATTGCTAGGGCGTCTTTTAACTCTATTGGCGATAATAATTTGCCATTCCATCTATTATTTTTGTACTTCGAAAAACAGAGTCGTAACTTAGCCATTGCAAGTGTACGATCAATATAGATTTCTTCTAGTTGATTTGCTTGCAATTTTTTAATCAAAAGAAGTATTCACCGTACTTCAAAAAACCAAAAACGATGGACAAGGAGCAACTTCAGCAACAATTGGCGGAGGCTAAAACTAAGGTAGAAGAAAAAATCGCGCAATTAAGTGTGATGGCAAAGGATGCCGCTGCCGAAGCGCAAGAAGAAATTCAAGAACAATTGGCCAATTTGAAAACCGTAAGCGCTGGTTTAGGCGATCGATTGAATGACTTGGGTGGCGAGCTTTCCGAAGAATTCGAAGAACTCAAAGAAAAGGCCATGACGGGTTTCAACGCTTTGAAAGATCGTTTCAAAGATTGGTTCTAAGGAATGAGTCAATAATAAATTTGGCGCGATGGTAGACGGATGGCTCAAAAAAGAACCAAACGCTACTATTGCGTTAATTCTATTGCTGAAATAGGCATTACGAGTTTCCCTTGACCGTTTCTGCAATAATTTTCAATCCGGTAAGGGTCAAATCTGGGTTGATCGCATAGAAATCATCTTCCAAAGGCGTAAGGATTAAAGACAAACCTCCAGTTGCTATCGCGATGTACTGTTCTCCTACCTCCGCGCGAATCGCCTGAATCATGTACCGCACCAATCCAATATAGCCCAGCAAAATACCGCTTTGAATGGCATGAACCGTGTTTTTGCCAATCGGCGAAGTAGGCAAGAACAGGGGAACTTCAGGCAACTGCGCCGTTTTATTGAACAAAGAACTGATCGCCGTTTTTAATCCTGGCGCAATCGCTACTCCGAGAAGATGACCAGCTTTTGTAACCGTGGTAAAGGTGAGCGCCGTTCCAAAATCCACAATAATCACATCCTGACCATATAATTTGTGCGCCGCTACCGCATTGGCCAATAAATCGGTACCCAGTTCATTGGGACGATCAATTTGCAAATCCAGTTTGGGATAAATCGAAGGCGCTACCAAAATGGGTGCTTGACCAAACAAATGGGTAGTCAGCTCCTCAAATGGGCGGTTTAGCGTTGGCACCACGCTACTGATAACGACGCTACGGATAGCGGAAATAGGTATTCCTGCTTCCAGAAAAAAATCAGTCATCCGCTGTTCATAATACATTAAAACATGTTGCTCATGGAGGGTTGGAATGCGCCAGATATGGAGCCATTTGTCCTCTTTATTGACGCCTACTACTACATTTGAATTCCCAATATCGATGGCTAAGAGCATAAGATCCAGACTTTAAGGGTGTTTTGCGTTCATGCTTACAAACTGGTTTGAAATCTAGCCATTTACCTTGGGAAATACAGCCTGTTCAGGAATTTTATCAAAAAAAAAGAGCAAGCTACCTAACACAGTAGCTTACTCGAAAAAATAAGTTCCCCCAATAAAAATCTTAAACCTGGAATCTAACAATTATATTACTACTGCACTACATAAACATGTTGTGCAGCTCCTTATGCCGAAAATAAAAGCACAAGCAACCAACTTGATTCGTTGAAGAAACAAGCAGCAAGAAGATTGATTTTTGTTATTAACTAGCTTTTGACGTCTTATGACTTTATATAACTAATTAAATATCAATTGAATGGAAAAAATTAAGTTTAAATTTAGGTAATTTAATTAACCTGAGAATTTTTATGAAATTTTAAAGCTGTCAAAATTACCTTTAAAAATGTATCGCAAAGTAAAAGTAATAACGAGTTAGCAAGTTAATAAAAAGAATTGAATTATAGTGAAATTTTCCCTCAGCCTCTCATAAAAAAATAAAACCTGCCCGCAGTACTTCTACTTCCAGGCAGGTTTCGCCAAATAGGCAATAAATATGCCCTAACCAGATTAACCCACATAATACAAAATCCTGAAAAACAGGATTCTATCTTCATCTAAGAACAAGTTCTAGAAAGCTACAACTTATCCTAATTGTATGCAGTTTGCGTTACAGGTTGAAACAGCTTTTGATTCAAGCGGCGTAAGGATTCCTCCTTGTACTGTCGCGGTACGAGTAACGAAATATTATTATTGCTACCGCCATATGACACCATGCGTACGGGTACATCTTCCAATGCTTCAAAAATGTAGCGGATTATTCCAGTATGCTCGCTCATGGAATCTCCCACAATACAGATGATGGTATGGTCACTGTCGTAACTTACTTCTCCAAAAGCTTGTAAAGCCTTCATCAAGTAAGGAAGTTGGCTGGTATTATCAATGGTCAAAGAAACCGAAACCTCAGAGGTTGTGATCATATCAATCGGTGTGCTGAACTCTTCAAAGGCTTCGAATACCTTGCGAAGGAAACCATAAGCATTTAGCATGCGCCCCGACTGAATTTTTATTGCCGTAATTCCATCCTTTGCAGCGATAGCGGTTACCGCACGCCCTGAAGATTCATTTGAAATCAGGGTTCCCGCTGCATTGGGTTCAAAGGTGTTTTTTAGCAAAATTGGCACTCGTTTTTCCTCCGCAGGAATAACGCAAGTAGGATGCAAAATCTTTGCTCCAAAATAGGCTAGCTCCGCCGCTTCACGGTACGATACTTGACGAATAGGCCAAGTTCCTTCTACGATACGGGGATCGTTGTTGTGGATGCCATCAATATCTGTCCAGATCTGAATTTCTATAGCCTGAATAGCCGCGCCAATCAAAGTAGCGGTATAATCGCTGCCTCCGCGTTGGAGGTTGTCAATTTCACCCGCTGCATTCAAACAGATGTATCCTTGGGTGATGAAGTAATTGGTATTCGGATGCTGAGGGATCAAATAATCTAAGCGTTCGGCAATCCATTTAAGATCCGGTTCGCCTTGATCGTCCAATCGCATAAATGATAAAGCAGGTAGCAACGCAGATTCTATGCCTTGCTCTTCCAAAAACAATTGAAACAGCTGGGTAGAAATCAACTCGCCTTGAGCTAGAGTAATTTTTTCTTGCGCTTGGCCAAATTCGCGCCCCCAGATCAATTGATCAATTACCCCAAAAACTTTGGCTACAATCTCGTGCCCGCGACTCCGTAGTTCACCAGTAACAAGCAGGGTATTCACAAATTGACGGTATTCTTCTCTTAAAGCAGTCAATTGAAAAATGGCTTGTTCAATTTTTCTCTGAATAGCCAAGGTGCTGATTTCCAATAGTTTGTTGGTAGTTCCCGATACAGCCGATAAAACCACTATTTTAGGCGAGCCGGTATCTATGATATTGACTACTTTCTGCATGCGCTCCGGACTTCCTACCGATGTACCTCCAAACTTTAAAACCTGCATGAAATTAAGTTTTTGTGTTTATCTGTTGTTTCGACAAAACTAAGCCGGGTTTTTCAAGCTACCATGTTTTTGCTATATTTGTACAATTATCATTTTTTTTGTTCAAAAAACAACAAATGGTTAAAATAAGTGATATTGTACTTAAATTAGTCGGGCAGTCGCCTTTTTTACTGGAGGCATTGGGAGAGGATCTGGTAAATATTTCTTCGCTAGCGCGTAAAATTCAACCGGCTATTGAGCAAGAGCTGCGCAAACCGGTACAGTTGGGCGCGGTGGTTATGGCCATCAAACGCATCCCCCACGGAGAATTGTTTTCGATTGACAAGCAGATGCGGCAGTTTTTTAAAAAACTATCGGACATCAGCGTCAAGTCTAATTTGCTGGATTATACCTACCTCAACTCCGAATCCTTGCTCCGGCAGCAAGTGAAACTATTGGAGGTGATCAGCCAGCAACCCAAATTTTATACTTTTTCCCAAGGCACCTCGGAAACGACCATCATCGTGAACGACTCGCTCAAAGGAGTTGTAGAGTCACTTTTTCAAAAGGAAAAATTGCTAAATCGTTTGGAGAATTTGAGTGCCATCACCCTCATGTTGCCGGTAGAAAACCAGGGGCTCTATGGCGTTTATTACTACATCCTCAAAGAGATGGCTTGGAATGCGCTCAACTTAGTAGAATTGATTTCCACTACCAATGAGTTTACCATGATATTACAGGAAAAGGACAGCCAAAAAGCCTTTGAGGTACTGATGGCATTGCGGAGACGGTAAATAACTTGATAATTTTGCCGAGCAGCGTTTAGCTAACTTGATCCAGCATTTTTTCAATAGCCTCGTCCAGCATATCGAAAACTTTAGCAAAACCATCGTTGTCCCAATACGGATCAGGCACGCTGCGGTCTTCACCAG
Source organism: Chitinophagales bacterium (assembly GCA_038240665.1). Classification (GTDB taxonomy): domain Bacteria; phylum Bacteroidota; class Bacteroidia; order Chitinophagales; family Saprospiraceae; genus Haliscomenobacter. Next base: position 12,878 of record JBBRGN010000043.1, read on the forward strand.
GGTAAACATAGTTCAGGATCAATTTTACTTTCATCCCTTCTTCAGCAGTAGCCGCTAATCTCAGAATGTTGTCACGGTTGGAAGTATCCATCGCCAGGATAAGGTCAAAATCGGCTAGGTCGTCGCGATCAAGGGGACGGGAATGTTGGCCAGAAATGTCTAAGCCTCTAAGCTTGGCAATCTCTATGGAGCGAGGATCAGGCGGATCGCCCTCATGCCAACTGCTCGTACCAGCCGAGTCAACCACCCAGTCGAGGTTACGCTCACGGATCTTATCTTGTAATATTCCTTCTGCTAAGGGAGATCGGCAGATATTGCCCAAACAAACCATCAAAATTTTCATGTATCCACGTTTGTGGTAAGGCTCAATTGTTTACTTCAGCTGCTAAGGTAAGGGTAAAATACAAAGCCCGGGAAAAATCCCGGGCTTGCAGCAATAATCAGTCCTTTTTCAACTCTGCCAAATTTGCAAATTTCTTCAGAAAGCTAAAAATATACATGTCCCTAAGAACATTTTTTTGAACTACCGGTTAGGGCTGTGGTAGCTTTTGCTCCATCCTGCGAAACAATATGCCAAGCTCAATCCCGGAAATTTGTCGTATCTAGTCCCTGTGCTGGTGTTTGAGAAAGGTTAAGATTAACTTTCCATTCTCTTACCGCATTTGAACAAGTCAAAAATAGACCTTAATTTAAAGGGATAAAATCATTTTTTTGGCGCTATTGTGATTGCCAGCAAAGGCGCAAAAAAGAGGAATCCATTTAATACTTTATGAATGTTTTTTTCTTTCTGATTTCAGCCAAATTAAAATTAGATAATCCCTTGAATTGCGAAAAAAATTTTGATTTTTTATTTTCCAACTCAAAGCTGTTGTTATGCCCATTTCTCACGGGGATCAACTTTTTAGATTGATCGAATCCCTTACTAAGGCGGAAAAGCGAAATTTTCGCTTGTATGCCAAAAAAATTCAAGGGGAAGGTGATGTCAAGTTCCTTCAGTTGTTTGATCTTTTGGAAAAACAAAAGGAATTTGATGAGGATGCTGTTCTACTAAAAATGAAGGGCAACAAGACTCAATTTTCCAACATCAAACGGCATTTGTATCAGCACATCCTGACGAGCTTGCGCCTGATGGAGATCTATAAGAGTGAGGAAATCCAGGTTCGCGAATGGATCGACTATGCTTCTATCCTGTATGGTCGTGGTTTGTACATCCATTCCCTTAAGTTACTTTCTAAATCCAAATCATTAGCAGAGAAAATCAACCACGATATTCTTTTACTCGAAATTGTGGAGTTTGAAAAACGGATCGAATCGCGACACATCACCCGCAGTTCTACCGAACGGATGGAAGGACTAACCGAAGAAGCAAAAAAACACAGCAACACCAGCCTAAACAATGCTATACTATCCAATCTCAAATTGATGCTCCAACGCGAGTTTATCAATAAAGGGCACGTAAAGGATGAAGCAGGACTAAGAAAACTAGATGTTTATCTCCGCCAAATTAGCATCGATGAACACCAGCCCCATCTTACTTTTTTTGAAAAGGTATACTTGTATCAGGTCTATTTTTGGTACTACTACCTGTTGCTAGATTATGAAAAATGTAAGGAATATGCCTTGAAATGGGTAGCAGAATACGACAATGAACCCAAGATGATCGATATGGATGTCGATATCTACATGATCGGTCTTCACCATTTGTTGAGTACCACCTTCTTCTTGAGGGATTATTCTCTTTTTTCCAAAACCCTGGGTCAATTAGAGAAATTCCGGAAAGATTCCTACCGCCAATTCAACAGCAATTCGCGGATCATGTCCTTCTTGTTTGTCCACCAAGGGCGTTTTAATCAGTATTTTTTATCTGGCGATTTTCAGGAGGGTGTGATCAAAATAATCCCCCATACCCTCAATCGACTGACGAAGTTTGAAAACAAATTGGATACCCACAAAGTACTGGTGATGTATTTCAAAATCGCTTGGATGTACATGGGTGCTGGCAAACAAGATCAAGCCATTGACTACCTCAATCGCATCCTCAACCACTCCGAACGCGCGCTCCGCGAAGACATTCAAGCTTATGCCAGCTTGTTGTTCATTATGGCGCATTTTGATTTAAAAAACTACGATTTACTGGAATACCTGGTCACCAACACTTCCCGTTTCATCAACCGGATGCGCGACGCTAGCCAGCTACAAAAATCCAGTATCCGCTTCTTCCGCCAACTGGTCAATACGCCGCCGGATGATTACATCAAACGCTTCCTTAAGTTTCGCGACCAACTTGCGGCGCTCAAATTAGAGCCTTATGAGAAACGTTCTTTTGTTTTTTTGGACATCGAATCCTGGATAGAAAGCAAGATTCAGCAGAAAACCTTGCAGCTGGTGGTGAAAGAACGGTTTTTGCGACGTATGGAACTGGCTCTTGAAAATGAAGCAAGGGATTAAGGTTTGTTCGAAAAATTCATATTGTCACGAAAGACTCCTGTCTTGAGATAATCAGGTTTGGATGCTTCTGTTTTTTTATCCGCTATTTCACGCGCGCTCCTGCAACTACTGACCGTATACAAATCTATTTGTTGGCCTAGAACACCTTTTCTGAACTATTTCTGGCAAGCTGAGTTGTTGAAATTATGGCGATGAAATCCAAAAACACCGCTTTGAATACGACCTATCTATGGATTACCATTTTTTAATTAAGATTTCCTAGGAAACTACTGTAACACTTTTTTCAAAGAGCCGTTATGATTTTATATCTTATCGGTTGAAAAGTGTAATCGATTGTATTAGAAAGGTAAAAATATCACGACAACAGATTTTTACAATTGTTGCCGTGACAGTATGCGAATCCTTCGTCAAAAAGAAGTCGCTTCAGTGTTGAAAAAGACAGAAAATTGTCTCAAGATTTGAAGCCTTTCAAATCGGCTAATCTAAGTTTCATACATTATCTAGAGGTCGGTTGACAATTTGTCAACTGGCCTTTTTTGGTTTAATGCCTTAAATATACTAACATCTCTGGTGTTTTTCCAAATTTTATTTCAAAAAAATTGAATGTGCAGAAATTAGTTCCGAATATGATTTGATGCTATTCTTTCCAAAACCGATGTTTTTTTTGATATTTGTGAAAATAATCTCTCAAAAAAAGTTCGTCAATAGGTTTTTTCAAGTGAAGTTATCGTAAGGTCAATCGCCTGTAATGGTAATTTACCGCTAATATTTTTTGGTCGAAAACGTACTTCTACTGTTTCACCGGGCAATAAATCAAAATAATTATCCGAAAAAAGCCCCTCTTGTTCTTTTGACGTTTCTAGATAAACGTTTTTGGCCAAAAAAGCGCTGGTTAGTCGGATTAGAAAACCTTCCGGGGTGGGAAAAATTTCCTGCTGCACCAACACATTTTTTGGAAGCAGCAGCTTTTTTGGCGCTACCAAATAAACCAGGTTACGGAATACCAACTGCTCTTTTTCCTTTAGTTCTGCCACCAAAACACATAGCTTGGCTAGGTTGGAGTCCGCTATTTCGGCCACGGGCAGGGACATCATTTCCAGCGCTGTATTTGCCGGAATTTGTACTGTGGTATCTTTTTCCCACCGCACTTGTCCAGAAAAGTCTACCAATCTTAAGGACAGCTTTCCTTCAGCCGCTTCCCGACGATCGGAAACTACCTTTAATTTCAACTGCCCATCGGTGATCAAAGCTGTGGTAATTACGGGCGCGAAACTCTTTTTTACAAAATAATGAACCGCTTTCCAACGCTGAAAATAATCGGTACTTGACCAAGATGCTACTGGCCACACATCATTGATTTGCCAGTACAATGACCCCATACAATAAGGCATGGCCGAGCGATGTGCTTCAATGGCCATTTTGATGCCTTCCGCCTGAAGCAACTGCCCAACATAAAGCAAATTGCGAAAATCATTTGGCGTCTGGTAGTGTTGTTGCATGTAGCTGCGGATGCGCAAGTTGCCGATACCACTGCGCTGATGTGCCGCCATCACCTCCGATTCAATGTCCCAATCCTGCGGAGTGGTATAGCTTTCAACCGTTTTCCACTCCGGAAACGACTGAAACCCATACTCGCTCATGTAGCGGCCAATGTTGTCATAATAAGCGGTAAAAGGGTGTTCAGCATGCCAAACGCCCCAATAATGGATATCCCCTGAAGGTGTATTGTTGGTTGCATGCGTCCCTGGTTTGGCATACGGCGAGGAGGGCCAATAAAATGCGCCGGGATGATACGCCCCTACAACCGTGGGCAAGGTTTTATGAAAAATGGCATCGTAAGCTTGCCAAATGTCTTTGCGCTGTTGGTTGTTGTATTGCTGTTTCCAGCCCCAACCCGAAAATTCCTGGTATTGCGCCCAGGCAACATCAATTTCGTTGTTGCCACACCATAGGGCTATGCAAGGGTGGTTGCGCAAACGTTTCACGTTGTACACTGCTTCCTGTTCTACACTGCGCAAAAAAGCAACATCTCCCGGGTACATGCTACAGGCAAACATAAAATCTTGCCAAACCAAAATGCCATTTTCATCGCAGAGTTCGTAAAAAAAATCTTCTTCATAAAAACCGCCACCCCATACCCGCAACAGATTCATATTCGCGTCCACCGCCGATGCTACCACTTGGCGGTAGTTGTCCTCGGTCACTCGGGTTTGGAAGATATCATTGGGAATGTAATTGGCTCCTTTGCTAAAAATGGGCTGGCCGTTCAATTCTAGATAAAAGCTGCTTCCTTTTTCATCGGGGGTCTGTACTACCCGGATGCTGCGCAAACCAATGCGGTGCGACTGTTCATCGCACAATTCACGACGGAAACTCAACTTTGCGCTGAGTTCATACAAAAAAGGTGTTCCCAACTCTTTGGTCCACCAGCGTTGAGGATGGGCGATGGAAAAAGGGACATGAAATTCATTTTCACCCACTTGTAGGGCCACCGTTTGCGAAGCGAGGAGAGTATCGCGGTACCAGATTTGCAACAAACCCTCTTCATCGGAAGTAGAACTTACATTACATCGGGCAGTTAAAGCCGCTTTTTCGTCGCTCAGTGAATTTTGTTGAAAAAAAACATCCGTCAACTTAAGGTGATTCCAAGCCTTCAGGCGGATAGGTCGGGAAATTCCAGAGGAGACCAAACGCGGCCCCCAATCCCAACCAAAATGATAACCCGGTTTACGCAGAAATACGCTGACCCTTTTATCGCCCATCCCCCCCAGTTCGGATTGGTCATTGGTGGCTGGTAAAGCATAGCCAAGTTCTTCGAGCTTATGGAGCCCCATTTGGGTAGGCGAGTGAAAAAGGATACGGAGGTGATTTTTACCAGGTTTTAGCCATTTTTTTACCTCTTTTTCCCAAGAAAGAAAAAAGTTATCGGCCAAAAAAACCAAAGAATCGTTGAGGTAAACATCCGCGTAAGTATCCAGTCCTAGGCATTCCAAATCGATGGATTGGTGTGCTAGAAAATCTTCATCTACTTCAAAGCTCGTCTGGTATTCCCAATTGGCTTTATCGATCCATTGTAAGTCCTTTTCATTGGTGCGAAAAAACGGATCAGATATTTTTCCATTGGCGATCAGGTCAGTATGTACCGTACCAGGAATGACGGCGGCCATCCAGTTGGTTTGCCCTTGTTGTCGAAAAGTCCAGTTATCGTTGAGGTATACTGTAGTCATCATGGTCGATTGTGTTTTACAGCCCGCGCCTACCAGTAAGACAGCTAGGGCAATCAGGGCGGAGTGCCAACTATTTTTGTTCATTGGAAAAAAGTCGTTAGGAATGGGTCAAAGTATTGTCTAATCATTCCTTTATTGGGTGTTGGCGAAAATAAGTTTTTATTTTAAACTTGGCTGCTTAGAACTTGTTCCTTTAAGGTTCAATAAGCTTTTTAGCGCAAAAATGACCAAAGTTACCTCCCGCTATGTAGATTTACAGTAGACTTATTGCGATGACAAACAGATTGGCTCAAAAACAAGTTTTTTTCCTTAATTGGACTCAATCGCTTCCAGCACTACAGTCTTATTGCCTTGCTTTAAGGAATGTACATTTGGGTTCCAGGTTAAATCCTTAAATGCATTAGAACCGACACTTATGAATTACGCATACCAACTCGAAGATACCATTGTAGCCCTGGCTACTCCGCCTGGAATAGGCGCTATTGGCGTCATACGCTTATCCGGAAAGGACGCCATTCAGATTGCTGATTGGTGTTTTAAAGGAAAAAATCTGACCCAACAAGCCAGTCATACCCTACATTTTGGCAGCATGGTAGATGAAACAGGCCGACTACTGGACGAAGTGCTGGTCTCCGTGTTCGTGGGGCCGCATTCCTACACTGGCGAAAACTCGGTTGAAGTCTCGTGTCATGGATCTCCCTATATATTACAAGAAGTGATCCGCTTGTTCATTCGCCAAGGCGCCCGCATGGCACAACCAGGAGAATTTACCCTGCGTGCTTTTCTCAATGGCCGTATGGATCTTTCTCAGGCCGAAGCCGTTGCTGATCTGATCGCTTCTGGTTCATCAGCTGCACACCAATTGGCCATCAAACAACTGCGCGGCGGGGTATCCGAAGAGATCAAAAAACTGCGCCAAGAACTGATTGATTTTGCGGCTTTGACGGAATTGGAATTGGATTTCGGTGAAGAGGATGTTGAATTTGCGGATCGGACGGAATTGCGCAGTTTGGTACAACGCCTCCAAGAACTATTGCAAGCCCTTATTGATACTTTCCAATTGGGCAATGCGATCAAAGAAGGCGTGAGTACCGTTATTGCTGGTCGGCCAAACGCAGGAAAGTCTACCCTACTCAATGCCTTGCTCAACGAAGACCGCGCCATTGTAAGCGATATTCCCGGCACTACCCGCGATACCATTGAAGAAGTTTTGAATATTGACGGCATTCAGTTCCGCATCATCGATACCGCTGGAATCCGCGCCGCTCAGGATACAATTGAAGCGCTTGGTGTAGAAAAAACCTTGGAGAAAATTCGCCAATCTGCGGTATTGATTTACGTTTTTGACGTGATCCGTACCCAACCCGCTGATTTGGAACGAGACCTCAAGGCATTGCTCCATGATGACATCCAATTGCTGGTAGTAGCCAATAAAATGGATCTTAATCCTTATACAGGCTACGAACATTACGCCAATCCGCTCTTTGGTCCTGATCAATGGGTTCCTATTTCTGCCATCAACCAAATGAACATCGGTTTTTTGAAAGAAAAACTGTATGAGGTAGCGGTTCAGAGCCAAATCAGCCTAGATGGAGCGATTCTAAGCAATGCCCGCCACTACGAAGCATTGCGCAAAGCCCACGAAAGCCTAAGCAATGTTTTAGTAGGGCTTGACAATCGGGTGACCATGGATTTTGTAGCCATGGACATTCGGCATTCGCTGGCTTATCTCGGAGAAATTACGGGCGAGATTTCGACTGATGATTTGTTGGACAGCATTTTTTCTAGATTTTGTATCGGAAAGTAATGATCGCAAAAAAGCTGCTAACGCCGCAATTGGATTGCTGGTGCTAGACATAAAATTTTCTTGTACAAGCGCTTAGTTGTCTCGCGTATTTGTGCGCGATCCTAGGAAAGTGTAAGCAAAAAACCGAAGGGATGCCAACAAATTTCGTAATTTTGCGCCTCGCCCAAACGATTTGCAGAAAGCAATTCAATTGCATCGAATGAGAAAAAAGATTGAAATCCTGGCTCCGGCCAAAAACTTATACCAAGGCATGGCCGCCGTCAATGCTGGCGCTGATGCTGTATACATTGGCGCGCCCTTGTTTGGCGCGCGGACAAATGCCACAAACTCGCTAGAGGACATCGCTGAAATGGTCAGGTACGCCCATTTGTTTAAGGCAAAGGTGCTGGTCACCCTCAATACCATTTTATACGAAAACGAACTAGAATCCTGCCGTCAACTCATTTGGGAGTTGTACAACATCGGCGTAGATGCCCTGATCATTCAAGACATGGGGATCCTGGAAATGGAGCTCCCTCCCATCGCGCTGCATGCCAGTACCCAAGCCAACAACCGCGATGCCGGCCATGTAAAATTCTTAGCCGCTGTGGGTATCCAACGCGTTGTACTCGCTCGGGAACTGAATTTGGATCAAATCCGGGAAATACATGAAGCCAGCGCGGTAGATCTGGAGTTTTTTGTATCCGGCGCACTCTGCGTTTCCTTTAGCGGCAATTGCTACATGAGCATCGCCAATGGCGAACGTTCGGCCAACCGTGGCTCCTGCGCCCAGAACTGCCGATTGCCCTACCAACTCATCGACGGCACCGGAGCCACCTTGATAGAAAACAGCCATCTATTGTCGATCAAGGACTTAGACTTGAGTGATGAGCTGCCCAATTTGATCAAAGCAGGGATCTCTTCTTTCAAAATCGAAGGCCGGTTGAAAGACATTGTTTATGTCAAAAACAACACTTCTTATCTGCGCCAAAAACTAGACGCCTACCTAGAGGCTCATGCGGATCAATTCCAAAAGGCTTCTTCCGGGCGAACCTTCTACAATTTTGAACCGGAAATGAACCGCAGCTTCAACCGCGGCTACACCGATTACTTTGTCAACCACCGCCGCGAAAAAATAGGCTCCTGGGAGACCCCCAAGTCCAAAGGGCAGTACATCGGCAAATTGCTAGACGTAAAAGCCAACGGTTACCAGATCGAGAACTTCGAACTCCTCAACAACGGCGATGGTCTGTTTTTCCTCAACGAACAAGGCGAAGCAGAGGGTGTACAGGTCAACATCATCGTCAATGATATTGTGGTACCCAATGCCCTGAAACCCTTGTCGGTCGGCACAGAAATATACCGGAATCACGATGCAGAGTTCAACCGGATGCTCGAAAATGAAAACAGTGCCGTGCGGAAAATCGGGGTGAAGATGCACTTCGGCGAAACTGAAACCGGCTTTTATCTCCAGGTAGTGGACGAAGATGGGCACGAATACAACTACAGTCTAGATTCGACCAAAGAGCCCGCCAAAAACGCCGAAGGCCTGATTGATAACATCAAAAAAAACCTGGCTAAAACGGGAAACACGCCTTTCATTACCGATGAAATCACGGTCAATTTTTCCAATAATTGGTTTTTGCCCAATTCAAAAATCAACGAAATCCGCCGAGTAGCTTTGGAACAATTGGCAGAAATCCGCATTCGGGATTATCGCCGTGAAGAACATCAAATTGTAAAAACGGAGCACCCTTACCCAGTGAAAGCGCTCGATTTCACCTACAACGTGTCCAATAAGCTAGCGCGGGCATTTTACAAACGCCACGGCGTAGTAGATATTGAAAAGGCCTTTGAGTTGCAGTGGGATCCCGGCAAATCGCGCGTGATGGTCACCAAATATTGCGTAAAATATGAATTGGGCAAATGTCCACGTTACCAGCGTGAGACCATGGGGACGAAGCTTGTAGAACCGCTGACGCTGAAACATGGGGAAGTGGAATACAAACTGAAGTTCAACTGCAAGCCATGCGAAATGGAAATTTGGGAAAAAGATG
>JBBRGN010000044.1:0-22119 GCA_038240665.1 Chitinophagales bacterium
AGTGTGCTCACAAATTTCATGAAGCAATAAAACAAGCGGTAGTCGATATCAATCAAAACCCCAAAACCAAAGCAAAAATGAGGTCTTTAATTACACCCCGATTTCAAACTTTTGCACAAAACCTATTGCAGTGAAGTATAACCCGAACCTACGGGAGCGTTCTGAGGCCTAAAAAAGCAATCTTATACCCTATGGAGTTATCGAGAATTTTTTGGGTTTCGAGATAGGATTCTGCTCGGGTATCGTTGCAAAGTCTGCCTTTTTGCAACCTGTGTTCATCCGTTTAGTTCGGTTTAAGTTCTTGATTTACAATTTTTTAACTTCGGATCGTGCTCTAGCCATCCAAGTGTGTTGGCCTAAGTCGTCACTGTCTTTTTTTTGCCATGGTCGTTTGTCTTTTACATGAAATACAATTGTCAATAGTTACGACATAGCTACCGTAGGTTTAGTTCAACAGGCGTTTGGCAAAAGTGGCGGTTCAGTGCTCCGCAGACACATTTGTGGTTAATCAAAGTTCAGTTCTCCGCATCAACATTTGTGGTGAAAAGCCCGCCCATCGCAAATCTGCCAAACCGTTAACAAAAACATTATGAAAAGAACAATATTCATCGTAATTTTATCTTTATTTTTATAATTCGGTTATTCCCAAGAAAAAGCCGAATTAAATAAAACAGAAAAAAAATGGAAAAAACATCAATTTTAGGTCTACGAACCACTATTTATAAAGTTAGCGATATCTCAAAAGCAAGAGATTGGTATGCAAAAGCATTTGAAACGAAAGCTTATTTTGATGAACCATATTACGTCGGATTTAATATTGACGGATACGAGTTGGGACTTCAGCCAGAAGAAGGAACAAAAGGCGAAAAAATAGAAAGTGTTGTTTCATATTGGGGAGTTGAGAAAATACAAGAGGTTTATGACCGACTTATATCATTGGGAGCAACGGAAAATGAAAAACCGTATAATACTGGTGGAGAAATGATGACTGCAACCCTGAAAGACCCATTCGGAAATGTTATTGGACTTATTTACAATCCCTATTTCAAGCTAAAAGAATAGTTTATATGACTATGAAAAGTACCTCAAACATAAAATTGGAACTTTCCGAAACAGAAAGAAAAAATCTGCGAAAGAACAAAATAAAGAAATCCCAAATTTTGGAGTATGCTTCTGATGAATTAGCATTATTACTAAATATTTCAGAAGTTCGGGCAAAGGAAATTTATGCTTTAGCTGATTTTCAACAAATTCCTTCAATCGGAATTGAGTTTGCGAAAGATTTAATTTTTTTAGGATATTACAGCGTTGAAGAATTAGATGGAAAAAGTGGTGCGGAATTGACCGACAATTTTGAAAAAAAGAAGGGTTACAAAACTGACCCTTGTGTGGAAGACCAATTTAGATTGGCAGTTGATTTTGCTAAAAACAAAGATTATTCAAAAAAATGGTGGTATTTTACGAATGACAGAAAAAAATACAGAACTGAAATTGGCTATCCAAAAGACAGACCAAAAATAAATTGGACAGAAGTTTAAACTTCGAAAAAGGCAGTTGCTAACAAACAGGTTTTCGTGGTGTCCACCCAACAAGCCATGAAAACCCTGTTAACCCGAACCTACGGGAGCGTTCTGAGGCCTGAAAAACCAATCTTACAACCTATAGAGCTATCGAGGATCATTGAGGTTCCGAGATGGAATTTTGCCAGCTTCATTTTGCCAGCGCCATTTTGCCAGATGACTACGGTAGTTTTTACACCTGGATGGACTGCGTCCAAGTACTGATCATTTTTTCTCGAATTTAGCTATTTGTGCTCCAAAACCACTAACTTCAGCTCATGCTCGGGCCATTAAGGTGTGTTGGCCTAAGTCTTCAGGATCTTTTTTTTTGTTGCCCTGATCGTTTGTCTTTTAGGTGAAATACAACTGTCAATATTTACGACATAGCTACCTTAGGTTTAGTGCAACATGGGGTTTGGCAAAATTGGGGCAGGACGTTGTCATCTTCAACATTAGCAACATGGCAGCAGTTGTTCGGGCAGGACAAGCATCGTTGGGCTTTTGCAGGATATCTTGTACATTTGCTTTTCAATCGGCAGCGGTTCCGGGTTTGACGTTTTTCAAATCCCCCAACATCGCAAAGCCCTGTTCGTTAGCGGTCATTGTAAAACGACACACATCTGAAAATTAACAAATAGAAAATGATAGAAACAAAACGACTTATTTTACGACCATTGACTTATGGACAATTAGTAAAATACTCTAAATGTGACAATTCCTTGGAAGAGGAATTAGGCTTGAATAAAACATCAAGGACAATTTCCATCGAACTAAAAGAAGCATTTGAGAAAACAATTTTACCGAATGTTGCAGACACTACCAAAGACTATTTATACTCAACACTTTGGACAGCAATTTCAAAAGATACTAACAAAATGGTTGGAGATATTTGTATTGTTGGTGAACCAAATTCAGATGGAGAAATTGAAATAGGATATGGTACTTATGACGAATTTCAAAAACAAGGATTTATGACAGAAGCTGTTGGTGGACTTATAACTTGGGCAAAATCTCAACCAAAAGTAGCTTCATTAATTGCATCTACTGAAAAAGAAAACACTGGTTCGTATACTATTTTATTAAAAAATAATTTCATCAAAATCAATGAAACAGAAAGGCTATTCAATTGGAAACTACAACTAAAGTAATAGAAAATCACAACAGACAAGAACAACGAACCGCTAACAACACTTGTAGAACTATAAAAAAAGAAATTATGGCAGAAGTATATCACTTGAACTGTGTTAAAATCGTTTCACCAATTAATGACAATGTTTGTGGACACTGTTTGCTAATCAAGGAAAATGACAAACTGATTTTGGTTGACACAGGCATTGGACTTTTAGACACTCAAAATCCAATACAGAGAATTGGAAAGCAACTAATAGAAATGGTTGGTTATCAATTTAACGAAAATCAAACTGCAATCCGACAAATTGAAAGTTTAGGTTTAAGGCCAGAAAATGTTACTGACTGCATCATTTCTCATTTGGATAATGACCACATTGGTGGTCTTTCTGATTTTCCGAATGCAACAGTTCATATTGGAATTGAAGAATTTGAAAATTATAAATCGGAAAATCCTAGATATTTAAAAATTCCATTAGCACACAATCCTCACATTGAAACGTATAAAAAATCTAATATTGATTGGTTCGGTTTCGAGGCAAGAAAAATTAGTGCTGATGTTGAAACTGATATTTTTCTTATTCCTCTTTTTGGTCACACTTTGGGGCATTGTGGCGTGACATTTAAAATAAATGGAAGATGGGTTTTTTACATTGGAGATGCTTATTATATGAGAATAGAATTACAAGACAGTAACCATCCTGTAAACAATTTAGCGAAAATAAGTGCCGATAGCAATGAGTTAAGAATAGCAACACTTGACAAAATTCGAAATCTTGTAATTAAACACCCTGAAATTGAAGTTTATGGATATCACGATTATGAGGAATTTAAATTATATAAATTATAAAAAATGAAAAAAATAGGATTAATAGGTGGCATGAGCTGGACATCAACTTTGGATTACTATAAATTTATTAATGAAGGTATTAATGTAAAATTAGGGGGACTTAACTTTGCTGAATGTATAATTTATTCTCTGAACTTTGGAGATATTCATGCTCAAAGTTGGGATAATGCTTATGATTTATTATACAATGCTTGCAATAGTCTAAAGAAAAGTGGTGTTCACGGAATTGCACTTTGTGCCAATACTGCGCATCTTTATGCAGACAGGCTTCAAGAGGAAATTAATTTGCCCATAGTAAACATTGTAAGCGAAACCGCAAAAATAATTACACAAAAGCAGTATAAAAAAATTGGACTTCTAGGCACAAAGTTTACAATGGAGATGGATTTTTATAGAAACAAACTTGAATCTTTTGGACTTGAAGTTCTAATCCCAGATAAACAAGAAACAAGAGATTATATTCAATTTACTTTGAGAGAAGAATTGGGTATTGGTTTTATTAACCCAGAAACAAAGGAAAAGTATAAAATAATCGTAAATGAATTATTGGAAAGAGGTGCTGAATGTATTGTTTTAGGTTGTACAGAAATTCCAATGTTATTAAGCCAAGAAGACTTTAAAACTCCTGTTTTTGATACCACAAAAATTCACTCGGAAGCAATTGTTAAATTTATGACGACTTGACGACGACGAAGGCAGTAGCCAACATTGGGTTTTGTACAATTGGGTCATGACGTTGAAACAATCATCGGCAGTACATTTCCAAGCTTTGGTTTCGGCAGACGGAATTCTGCCGGTCATTAGTTCTAAACATCAACTTTTAGTTATAAATTTAGCTTCATTTCCTGGCTGGCAGTTTGTCAATTCCCCACCTGCACAAAGCCCTGTTCGTTATAAGCCATTTTAGGACGACAGAGGAAATTATTAACTTACAAAAAAAAATAAATACAATGGAACTAAATAGTAAAAAACTTGAACGGACATCTCGAATTGTCTACTACTCTATCTCGACAATTCTATGCTTTTTTCTCATTCTTTTATCAAGCATAATTATTGCCGACCTTGACACCGCAACGGCTAGACCTGAAATTGCAAATTTTGAGAACAAGGTTATAATGAATGACCTTAACAAGAAAATTGGAACTCTAAATGTTGAAATAGAAAACTTAAATACTAAGAAAGGTACTATTGAAAAAACAATAGCAACAGCAAAGGAAAATTACGCGAACGAAAAACAATCATTTGACAACTGGGTTCAGACAAGAAAAACTTTAGGTTCTCCAGATAAAGACCATGAAGTAATTGAAAGGGCAAAAAAATTGGATGAATTTTATAAAGTCGAACAGGATTGGCGATCGAAGTTAAACTCACGACAAATTGAAATTGACGAAAAAGAAAAGAAACAACAAGAATTTCAAAAGTTAATTGACAAGGAATACGGTAAAGCTGAAACAAAATATGTGACAAAGTTAAAAATATACGACCTCAAAGTATTTCTAATTCGACTACTTTTTGTTGCTCCAATTTTAGCATTAGGTATTTTCTTTTTTATCCGTTACAGGCGGCACAAATTTTGGCCACTTTATTTTGGTTTTACTCTTTTTTCGCTTTACGCATTCTTTTTTGGACTAGTACCATATCTTCCAAGTTATGGTGGTTATGTTCATTATACGGTTGGTATAATTTTGTCTGTTGGACTTGGTTATTACGCTATCAAAACAATAAGACAATTTATAGCAACTAAAGAAACTGAACTGCAAGTATCAACTCAAGAAAGAGCTAAAAATGTGCAAAAAGAAGTTGCAGAAAAAGCGCTTGAAAATCATTTTTGTCCTTCCTGTGGAAAAGACTTTATTATTAAGAAATGGGAATTTCCATCTATAAATAACGAAAATGACGCTTACAAACTTGTAACTGATTTTTGCAGACATTGTGGGCTTGAACTGTTTAAAAATTGCAATAAATGTGGAAATAAAAACTTTGCACATCTACCATTCTGCTCATCTTGTGGAACAAAGCCAACAACTGGAAAGTGAGAAAAATGGCTTATAACAACAAGGTTTTCGGAGTATCCAAACCCAACAAAGCCACGAAAAACCTGTTGACCCGAACCTACGGAAGCGTTCTGAGGCCTGAAAACTAATCATATCACTTATGGAGCTATCGAGGATTATTGAGGTTCCGAGATGGAATTTCTGATCAGGTATCATTTATAAAATCCGCCTTTTTGCAACCTTTATAATGCGCCGCAAAAAATTGGACTCTAAAAAGCTGAGTTCTTAATTGACAACCATCATTTCCCTACCCCATTCCTTAAATAAACATTCCCAATAAAGACCCCACAAAAAAAGGGGCACGATTCAAAAATCGCGCCCCTTTTTTATATCCAAAAACTACTCTGATTACATCATATCGCCATAATCGTGGTGGTGGTCATGACCACCGCCCGCAGCTTTCTTTTCAGGTTTGTTGCTGATGGAAACCTCCATCATCAGTACCATACCGGCAACCGATGCAGCGTTTTCCAAAGCAATACGCGTAACTTTTGCTGGGTCGATAACACCCGCCGCTTTAAGGTCTTCAAACTTATCGGTACGGGCATTGTAGCCATAAGCATCTTTGCCGTTGAGCACGCGCTGAAGTACCACTGAGCTTTCTACGCCTGCATTTTCAGCAATCAAACGCAATGGAACTTCCAATGATTTGCGGATGATGTCGATGCCGATGTTTTCATCTTCGTTGACGCCGCGTAGGTTGGCCAACGCTTTAATGGCGCGAACCAAAGCAACACCGCCGCCAGCAACGATGCCTTCTTCCACTGCAGCACGGGTAGCATGCAAAGCATCGTCTACACGGTCTTTTTTCTCTTTCATTTCTACTTCGGTAGCTGCTCCGATGGTCAGTACCGCTACACCGCCCGCCAACTTGGCTAAACGCTCCTGTAGTTTTTCCTTATCGTATTCTGAAGTTGAACTCTCAATCTGTGCTTTGATCTGACCAGTACGTGCCAGCACCAATTCAGGGTCTCCCTGACCATTGACGATAATGGTGTTGTCTTTATCTACTGTAATCTTTTCGGCTTCGCCCAACATGTCAACGGTAGCGTTTTCTAAGGTGTACCCTTGTTCTTCGCTGATCACGGTACCGCCAGTAAGGATGGCAATATCTTCCAACATGGCTTTGCGGCGATCGCCAAAACCCGGTGCTTTAACCGCAATTACGTTCAATACCGAGCGCAAACGGTTTACCACCAAAGTGCTCAATGCTGATCCATCCACATCTTCCGAGATGATCAACAAAGGACGGTTCATTTGAGCGGTTTTCTCCAGGATAGGGAGGATTTCCTTTACGTTGGAGATTTTTTTATCGTGGATCAAAATGAAAGGGTGTTCGTACTCCGCAATCATTTTTTCAGCATCGGTAACAAAGTAGGGAGAAAGATAACCCCGGTCAAATTGCATACCGCTTACTTCTTCTACATAAGTATCGGTACCTTTTGCTTCTTTGATGGTGATGACGCCGTCTTTGGTAACGCGTTTCATGGCATCTGCAATCAAGGAACCAATCTCTTCGTCGTTATTGGCGGAGATGGAAGCTACTTGCTTGATCTTGTCGTAATCATCACTGACTACTTCCGCTTGCACTTTTAGGTTTTCAACGGTCGCTTTTACCGCTTTGTCCATCCCCCGCTTGAGGTCAATGGGGTTAGCGCCAGCGCTTACGTTTTTCAAACCAGCAGTGATCATGGCTTGTGCCAATACGGTTGCCGTAGTGGTACCGTCGCCTGCCAAACTAGCCGTTTTTGAAGATGCTTCCCGCACCAACTGCGCACCCATGTTCTCGATTGGATCTTCCAAGTCGATGTCTTTGGCTACAGTGACGCCGTCTTTAGTGATTTGGGGCGCACCGAATTTTTTTTCCAAAATTACATTGCGACCCTTTGGCCCCAGTGTTACTTTCACGGCATTTGCCAATTTATCGATGCCGCGCTTGAGTTTCTCTTGGGCAACGGTGCTAAATAAGATGTCCTTAGCTGCCATATTTGGTTGGTTTTTTTTGTTGTAAATTGAAAAAGGAATAGGTTAATCCAGAACTACTAAAATGTCTTCTTCGCGCATGATGAGGAACTCTTCTCCTTCAAAATCCACTTTTTGTCCAGCATATTTGCCGTAAAGAACGGTATCGCCTTTCTGAACAGTCATCAAATTACCGTCTTTGCCTGGGCCAACAGCAATTACTTCACCCCGTTGTGGTTGTTCTTTTGCTGTATCCGGTATGATGATGCCACCGCTAGTTTTTTCTTCCGCTGCTGCGGGCTTAATCACCACTCGATCTGAGATGGGACGTAGGTTCTTTTGCGCCATAATGCAATGGTTTTTGGTTCTTCTGTTGCTAAACCCACCTGCAAAGCGCGTGCCATTGTGCAGAATGACGGCAACGCTGTCAATTTGACACGCCATTCGTGTGACAGCCTCCTAAAATGGCATAGGTTAAGCCCATATTAAGCCAAAATCAAGTTTTTGTGCAAAAAATCTATTGTTGCTCTTGATTGTTGCTTTATCTCTATTTTTGAATAATTGTAAAAAAAACCAAGCAAAATGAATAAATTTTTTGTCGTGGCAACCTTAGCATTTGCCATCTGGTCTTGTAGCCCCAAAACCACCGCGATGCAATGGATTGCCCAAGCGCCGGCTGGCGATCGCTATGCGGTCATCAACAAAAGCGGAGAGAGCATCATCCCCAATGGCCGCATCATTCAGCCTGCCGGAAAAACCGTCGTTGTAGCGCCGCACCCCTATGGCCTTACTTTATCCCCTGATGGACAAGTCGCCGTGACTGCCAATTCTGGCGTTGGTCCATTTTCGATTTCAATTTTACGCAATTTGGATGCCGCCATTCCTACCATCAAGCAAATTCCCGAGGGCGCTCGATCCAATGAAGGCATTCTTGAATCGGTATTTATGGGTTTGGCGATTATGCCCGACAACCGCCACATTTACGTAGCTGGTGGCGAGTCGAATAAAATTTTCCGTTTTGACCTCAACACGGGTCGTAAGGTAGACTCTATCAATTGCAGTATAGTGGATGGAACCCGCGATTATATGCACGGCTACATCGGCGATATGATCCTTTCTAAAGATGGTAAGCGCTTGTACGCTGTGGATCAAATTGGTTTTCGCCTACTCATCATCAATACCGAAAACAACCGCATCCTGCACAACATCCCAACGGGTCGCTATCCTTTTGGCATCATGCTCGCGCCAGATGGAAAGTCTGTTTTTGTGGCCAACGTAGGTGTTTTTGAATACCAGCCCTTGAAAAACCTGGATCCTGCTGATTTAAAGGGTACCGCTTCCCCGTTTCCAACTTCGGCTTATGGTTCTGAAAAAATGCGCGCAGGATACCGCGAAGGAAAAATGGAAGTACCTGGACTAGGAGATCCCAACGTTCCTGAATCTTTTTCCGTTTGGCGGTATACGCTGGGCGATCAACCTAAGGTAGCTAAGAAAATAAAAACAGGCTTTTTGGTCGGTGAAATGGTGGAAGACATCCCAGCCGTGGGCGGCGCAAGTCCCAACTCCTTGGCGGCTACCGATCGCTATGTATTTGTATCCAATGGCAACAACGACTGTATTTCGGTGATCGATTTCCAAAAAGATACAGTCGTAAAAAATATTTTCCTCAAACCTGATCCGCGTCTGGAGCACTATCGGGGCGTCATTCCTTTTGGCTTGGTCGTTTCACCAGATCAAAACCGTTTGTATGTAGCGGAATCAGGGATCAATGCAGTTGGTGTTATTGACATCAAAAAGATGGAGGTAATCGGTCATATCCCTGCTGGTTGGTTTCCTTCAAAAGTAGCCATTACGCCCGATGGCAAACAGTTGATCGTAACCAATGCCAAGGGTTATGGCAGCGGCCCTAATGGCGGAAAAAATTTTGTAATGGGCCCGGAAGGCCGAGGCGTAGGCAGTTTGATGAAAGGAACGGTAAGTTTCATTCCTGTCCCTACGGATGCGGAACTAGCCGCTTTGACGCAAACGGTATTGAAGCAAAATTTCCAGTTTACCGCGGTCCAGGATCCACAATTCGCGGCCCGCAAAAATAACCCTGTTCCTTTGTATCCTGGTTTTTCCAAAAGCCCCATCAAACACATCGTCTTCATCTCCAAAGAAAACCGCACCTATGATGAAGTATTTGGTCAGGTTAAAGCGGGAAATGGCGATGCAACACTTGCCCGTTTTGGTGCCAATCAGACCGTTGTGAACCGCAAAGGAACGGAAAAAATAACCGCGGCTACGGTTATGCCCAAC
Source organism: Chitinophagales bacterium (assembly GCA_038240665.1). GTDB lineage: Bacteria > Bacteroidota > Bacteroidia > Chitinophagales > Saprospiraceae > Haliscomenobacter. Next base: position 9,852 of record JBBRGN010000044.1, read on the forward strand.
CACTTGGCTTTAGCCCAGCGTTTTTCCATCAGCGACAATTTTTATGTAGATTCTGATCACAGTGCCGATGGTCACCGCTGGTTGGTGAATACTTATCCCAACGAATGGGTGGAAACTGGAACTACTGCTGCTTATGGTGGTAAAAGAGAAATGCGTTTTGAATCCAAAGCGCCCGGAAATCTGTCTTTTTACGGAGCTTCAGGAGCAATATATCCGGAAGATTACAACGAGGCGGGCTCCTTGTGGGATCATTTGGAACGCAACAAAAAAAGCTTTTTCAACTTTGGATTTGGAACCGAATTGGCAGCCAATGTTTCGGATTCAACGATGAAGTACATGGGCGTTAAATATTTGGTCAACTACCCTATTCCTGGACCGCTTTTTGACAAAACCTCCAAAAAGTATGCGACTTACAACATGGCCATTCCCGACCAGTTCCGCTATCAAGTATTCACCGAGGAGTTCAACGAAAAATTCAACGGTGCAGGAAAAACCATGCCCGAAGTACTAACCGTCATCCTTCCCAACGACCACGGATCTGGCGAACGCAAAGAGGCGGGTTATCCCTTTTTGGCGAGCTATATGGCCGATAATGACTTGGCCGTGGGCAGGATCGTCGAGTATTTGTCGCATACGCCTTATTGGAAAAACATGGCCATCGTGATCACCGAAGATGATGCGCAGGGTGGAAACGATCACATCGATGCGCACCGCAGCGTGCTGATGGTCATCTCGCCTTATGCTAAGAAAAATTATGTGGGCAAGCAACACTACAGCTTTGGTAGTATTTTCAAAACGTTTTGGAATATCTTAGGTATCCCCTATCTCAATCAGTATGATGCCGCGGCTACCGATTTTGCCGATATGTTTACCGATCAACCTGATTTTACCCCCTACAATGCATTTCCTGTAGATCCACGGATTTTTGATCCCAAAAAAGCACTCACGCCTATGGATGCTAAATTCGACTGGAAAGCCGTCATCGAGTCGCCAAGGCTGGATAATTTGGAAGACATGAAGAAAAATGAAAAGTAATGATGAATGGGCTGGCTCCTTTTTTGATTTTTAATCCTACAACTTATTCCCTACCAGCCACATCAAAAATACCGGCATCGCACGGCCCCAAGTCTCGGGGTCGTGCGTACCGCCTTCTACCTGATAATAGGTGATGTTGTGCCCTTGGCGGTATCCCTTTTTCTCCAGTTCATCGATCAATCCCAAAGTATCCTCAATAGCGTCAATGATGCCGTTGCTGTTCCGATCTGCGTTTTCATCATCAGTACCCGCTTGAAACCAAAATGCTTGATGCGGGCGAAATTCCCCTTCCCGTACAATGGCGTGCATGATGCGGTCGGTAGCCTCTACATATCCCTTATCTAAAGCTTGGGAGCGCCACCAAAAAGACCCTGAAAACACGCCCGCTTTTGAAAAAATCTGTGGCTGCTCCCACACCAGATCCATTGCCGACAGGCCACCCAGTGAAAATCCAGCACAAAAAGTATGTTCAGCCCCCTGCAAAATACGGTAGTGCTTGTTTAGATAAGGAAGCAGCTCTTTCAAGATGAATTCAGTATACTGGCTAGCTTTGGAGCCTCGACCAGCAAAATCTGGACGACTAGCCGTGCCATATTCCTGTATCCGGTCTTGATTGGCATGTGGTGCTACTACGATGAGTTCTTTGATGGCTTTATTCGTGTACAATTCAATCAGGGTTCGCTCCAGTTGCAAACGCGGCAAGTCCTGACCATCATTCAAAAAGAGGACTGGGTAGTTTTGATTTTTCCGTTGATAACTAGGCGGTAGCAAAATACTGACTGTAACTACCCGATCAAGCGATTTTGAAGAAATGCGGAGCGATTTAGATCCTTCGGTATGGTCGTCTTTTTTTCTGAAAAAATTCATTATCAATGCGTTGTAATATATTTATACGATCTGAGGCCCTGAAAATGGCAAAAAAAACTTAAAGCAAGCAATTTTTTTTGATTTATAGCAAAAAGGAAAGTTTAACATTGGCTTAGCGTTTTAAATAAAGTATTAATTTCACATCTGTGATCAACAGAAAACCAAGCAATAAACTTTTTTTCAAAAACAATCTTCAAGCTAATTTGGCGGTACAGTTGCAATTCGCTAAATTCCGAGGCACAATTTAAGTACAACAAAATTATAACTTGAGATTTGCCAATTTAACAGCATTTAACCCATTACAATAATACTGCATTGCAAGAGACATACCGTAGATTTTATTCCCATTGTTTAGGTCGTGAAATTGAAATGCTCCAATTTGGCAATTGGGGTTATCCTGTTATCCTGTTCCCTACCTCTATGGGGCGTTATTATGAAAACCGGGACTTCAAGCTTGTAGAGTCGGTGAAATGGTTTGTCGAGACCGGCAAAATAAAGTTATACTGTATCGACAGCATTGATCGGGATAGCTGGTATGCCAAACATTTGCATCCTTCTACGCGGGTATTCAACCATACTTGTTACGATCGAATGATCAACGAGGAATTGGTTCCCATGTGCCAAATGGAATCCAATGTAGATAAGGTGGGGGTTGCAGGCTGTAGTTTTGGCGGCTACCATGCCCTCAATTTTGCCTTCAAACATCCCGAAAAAGTAGCCTACATGTTCAGCATGGGCGGCGCTTTTGATATCAAACAGCACCTTGGGGGTTATTATGATGAAAATGTTTATTTCAACTGCCCTCCCGACTACATATCCGATGCGGACAACCCCCATCTTCATGATATGAAAATCGTACTCGGTACATCTGAACACGATTTTTGTAGAAGTGAAAACGAGTGGATGTCCACCCTTCTTCACCGCAAAGGCATCAATCATTGGCTGGATATTCGACCTTTCGCCAACCACGATTGGCCGGTTTGGCGGGAAATGTTTCCAAATTATTTGTCAAAAATTGGGTAGTGACTTGTCGCCCTAGGTAATAATAACCTAAATCTAACATATGAAGAAAATAGGCATTTTATTTGGCCAAGAGAATACCTTTCCTTGGGCATTCATCGAAAGAGTCAATCAGAAAGAAGGCAAGAACATCATTGCCGAAGCGGTCACCATCGATAAAGTACAACAAGGAGACCCTACTGAATACGCGGTTATTATTGACCGGATTTCACAAGACATTCCTTTTTATCGCGCTTACTTAAAAAATGCGGCCATGTGTGGCACTGCGGTCATCAACAACCCCTTCTGGTGGAGTGCTGATGAAAAGTTTTTTAACAATTGCCTGGCTGTACAAATTGGCGTACCCGTCCCCAATACGGTGATCCTTCCTACCAAAGACCATCCAACGGGTACCAACGAAAACTCTTTCCGTAATTTAAAAATGCCCATGGCCTGGGAAGAGATGTTTAATTACATTGGTTTTCCTGCTTATATGAAACCGCACGATGGTGGCGGTTGGAAAAGTGTGTACCGGGTAGAAAGCATTGAAGACCTTTGGGAAAAACATGCCGAAACGGAACAATTGGTCATGATGCTCCAGGAGGAAATTGTATTCGATGATTATTTCCGTTGCTACTGTATTGGACAAACTGATGTTCGCATAATGCCTTACGAACCTCGCAACCCGCATCATTTGCGCTACGAATCGGAAGTACACACCAAAGGGGAAGCGGGAAAAAAATTATTGGCAACTGTCCATGATTATGTATTGCGCCTCAACAATGCCTTAGGATACGATTTCAATACCGTAGAATTTGCCGTTCGGGATGGCATTCCTTATGCCATTGATTTTTGCAATCCAGCACCCGATGCCGATGTCAAATCTGTGGGTCAAGACAACTTTGAATGGGTCGTAGAAGCTGCTGCTAACATGGCCATCCATCGCGCTAAAACGCTAAAAACAGGGCAAACTAACTTGACTTGGGGCACTTTTATTGCCAATGCAGCTGCTGGTAAGGCAACAATTGCACCCGCCAAAGCGCCCGCTAAAACTACAACTGCCAAAACCAAAACGACACCGAAAACAGATGGCACAACCACTAAGCCAACCAAGAAATAACTACCATTATGGATCTATCGCATTTTACGCTAGGCATCGAAGAGGAATTCCAAACCATTGATCCGGTTACCCGGGAGTTGCGATCACACATGTCGCGCATTGTAGAAGATGGGCAATCCAAGCTTCAAGAGCAGGTTAAGGCCGAGATGCACCAGGCGGTGGTGGAGGTTGGCACCATCATTTGTAAGAATATTCACGAAGCCCGTGAAGATGTCAAAAACCTGCGCCGTTATGTCATTGAGCTGGCTGATAATGTAGGTCTAAAAATTGCTTCGGCAGGTACGCATCCTTTTTCACATTGGGTCGACCAACCGATTACCCCCAATCCTCGGTATGATCAGATTGTAGAGGAACTTCAGGAAGCCGCGCGTTCCAACCTGATTTTTGGTTTGCATGTGCATGTGGGCATCCCTAGTCGCGAGGTAGGAATTCACCTGATGAACGTGGCACGGTATTTCCTCCCCCACGTTTTTGCACTTTCTACCAATTCGCCATTTTGGGAGGGTCGCAATACTGGCTACAAGTCCTTTCGCACCAAGGTTTTTGACAAATTTCCACGAACGGGTTTGCCTGAACATTTTAGCAGTGCCGCTGAATACGATAACTTCATCAATTTGTTGGTGAAGACCAATTGTATGGACAATGGCAAAAAAATATGGTGGGATTTACGGCTACATCCGTTTTTTGACACCGTAGAGTTTAGAATTTGCGATGTTCAAATGCGGGTAGATGAAACCATTGCCCTAGCAGCCGTAATGCAAGCCATTATTGTGAAATTGTATAAGCTCATGCAGAGCAACCTCAGTTTCCGTACTTACCGCAAGCCTTTGATCAACGAAAACAAGTGGCGTGCCGCCCGCTATGGTATTCATGGCAAGTTGATTGATTTTGGTAAAGAGATCGAATTACCTGCCAAACAATTGATCTACGAACTCATTGATTTTGTGGATGATGTACTGGACGAACTAGATAGCCGCAAAGAAGTGGAATACCTTGTCAAGATGTTGGAAGAAGGCACCGGCGCTGATCGCCAATTGCAGGTCATGGAAGAAACTGGCGACTTGAAAGCAGTGGTTGATTACATCATTGGAGAAACTGCTGCTGGATTGTGGTAGAAGATGATTTATTTGGTTAATAAAAATGGTCGGAAATCCTGGGATTCCCGACCATTTTTTTTGACCAAATAGAGGTTAACAATCAAGAAGATCGGTAAGCAATAGAATGGTAGTTTTTGATGTGAGGCCCCAAAAATACCCGCGCATAAATACGGATGATCGCCAAACCATCAATTACAAAGCTAAGCGCTACTATCGATGCCAGCAAAAACTGATCCTCGTGAATGTGGCTAAAAATTAAATCTTCGCCAATAAAAGTGGGGGTAATCGGGAAACCTGACAAACCCAAACAACAAATGAAAAACACCAAAGCAAATTTGGGATGTTCGTATACATGCCCATGAAAACGGTCAAGATCAATTTTTTCATGCTTGCTCAGTCGGTTCAAACAAATAAAACCGATAACTCCTGCCACGATTACTCCGCTGAGGTAGAGATAAACATCGGAGATATCGAAATTTTCATTGAAAGACACGGCCAACGCTATCCAAAAGTGGTTGAGCATCACAAGTACCCAACCCAAACGCGCTTTTTGTCGCTCCGAGAAAGCTTTGAACACCATGATCAGTCCAAGCAGAGCAAAAACAACCGGAAAATATGGTCGCACATCTTTTGGAATCATGTAGTCAGAAAACTTCAACAAATACAAACCGATCAAATACGTCGGTATAAATAGTATCATTAGCATCCGCAAAGTCAGGAAGTCCAATTTTTTACCAATCCACTTTAGCGGATTCCATAAATACTGATACATAAATGCATCCAAGTTCCATTCTTTCAAACACAGCACATACAAAGCGTATTCCACCCGATTGGACAAACGGCCTTCAATGGATTTGTGGCGGGGGACGAAATTATAAAACTGTTCTTTGATCAAGTAACTCACAATAGAAGGTGATACCAACAATTGGTAAGTACGCAAAAAGGCATTCCCTGCAAAGTGAAACAAGGCCAAATTGTGGAAACCTGCGGCAATTTCAATAAAGATCAACCCGATTTGGGCAATAGACCCATAAGCAACCTGGCTTTTTACCGACGACTGTACCCTGGCAATACCGCTGGCTACAAACATGGTCGCCAAACCAAGTAAACCGATTAAAATACGCACAGAAAATTGATGTTCCCAAAAAGGAAAGGTACGCAGCAGTAAAAAAACACCCAAATGTACCGACAAGGAGCCATAAAAAATGGCGCTAGAAGGCGTAGGGCCTTCCATTGCTCGGGGAAGCCAAGATGAAAAAGGCAATTGAGCCGATTTAGCAGCGGCAGCAATCAGGATACACAAGGAAATGAAGACGCCAATCCAGGTATGTGATTGCAACTGTGCACTCACCAATTCAAAATTATTCAAGCGCTGAAAAGTAATGTTTTCGTGCCACAAGTGGTGACTCATCCACATGGCTAAAATCAAACCCACGTCGCCGATACGGTAAATGGAAAAAATCTTTACCGCGTTTTTTACGGGCAGATAACGATCGCGATAAAACGCGATTAAAAGAAAAGAAGCGATGCCTATTACTTCCCAGCCCATGAAGAGGGTCTCCAAATTACCAGAAAGAATAGCGATATTGTAACCTAAGTAGAAAAACAAAATGGTATTGAAAAAGCGCTTGTACCCGCTTTCCCGGTGCAAATAATAACGACTGTAAACGGTCACTAAAAAAGTAAGAAACGCGCCCGTAAGCAAATATACCGCCGTAATTTTATCGAACATAAAGTCGATCTCAAACTTATAATGAGGCGAACTAAATAATGTTATTTCCTTGACATTGAGCGGCTCGCGGCTATAAATCAACCAGTAACCCGTAAATACGAATGCCAACAATTCATGCAAACCAATGGTAACAAATGCAACCCTTGACAAGAACGCTTCCTTTTTGGCGCCTATAAGTAAACTAATCAAGTAACCGACTAGGGGAATCAATACGAATAATAGAAGCAACTTTGCCATTACAGTGATCAGTTTTGATTGATTAAATAAACTGGGAAATTATCTGCATGTGACTCAATAAGCGGAGTCAAGTCATCAATCGTTTCCAAAAACTTAGTGATGGGCTCATATACCACAAATGCGCCATCTACGAACCGGAACTGTTGTTTTGTCTCTGGTTGAATGACCACCAAATTCACCCATTCGTTGATGAACCACTCAAAAGTGGCCGGGTTGCGTTGGATGCTGGTCAACACCACTTCTGGAAAATGCTCCACAATAATCAACAAACGCAGCGGGTCATGTACTTCGGTCATCTGCGTTGGCAAGCCAGGGCGCAAATCGCCATCAATCCCATTGGCCACTCCAAATAGTCCCATCACATTGTGCGGAAGCTTAGTACCTGCTCCCAACTTCTGATCATCCACGCGTGAAAAGAAATATTCCAAATTGATTCCGCCACAAACTGGTGCTGCGGCATTCAAGATATTTGATAAGTATTTTCCTTCCGGATCAATCCGGTAATCGTAAGAATTTAGGAATGATCGTCGGTCTAAAAACAATCCCCTAGTCAAGTACCTTCTACCTACAATACAGAGCGCATTGGTGGCGTGGTTAAGCTCTGGTCGCGGTTCAAACAAAGATACCGAGCGGTCCAATACTTTTTCGTGCACTTTTGCTGGTGTACGTTTAGAACGTAAATATTCAAACCGGCGAGACCGTTCTTTAGCGTTGAAATCCAGTGCATTATCAAAAATAACTTCATTTTTGGTATGCCCTTCAAAATTAGCGGATGTTAAATCTGCTTCATCATAGAACACTATTTCATCCCGAGTCGTATCATGAAGCGAACCAACAAACTGAGTGGTTGCAGGGATAACGATACCCGTTTCGGCAAGTCGAGCGCGTACTTCAGGATGGTTGGCCATAAAGCAAAAAACACGGGCATTCACCGAACCAGCTCTACCGCTACATGCGCCGCAGTCGTAAGCCGCATAGTAAGGATTGTTCAAGCTACTGGCACCATGTCCCACAAAGTATACGATATCCGCAAAATCCCGCACCAGGCCAATGCTGTTCAAAACATTGTTAACCCGGGTGAACATCTCATCGATGTTGTAGCCAATTTGTAGTCCGCCTTCGCGATCTTCGGGATTGGTGTTCTCAACGGTCAGTTTGGAGAACTTGTCCATGTGCTTTAAAGAAGATGCAGTTGCGGGGCTCATGGAGGGGCGAAAAATATTCCACACCAATTGCAACGCTGTCCAGAATCCCAAAGTCTGAGATATCAACCAGCCCCCTACAAAAGTGTGCGAGTGCTTATTGAAAGTATAATCTCTTTCCACTCTATTGGTGGCCTCAATTTCTTTGATCAAATATTTTGGGTTTACCGGAGCAGGACAAGATTTGGTATAGAACTTACCATTTTGCGGTTGGTAATAAAATTCTACGCCAAAGAACCCAGGGGTACCAAAAGTTTCGCAGTTCTCATCCAGTTTTTCAAGATAGCGGCGGAGAGAACATTCCCGGTCATCGATACAGAAGACCGCTTGAAAACTTTTATGCTTGATTTCTTTGTCGATGAGCCTTTCTTCCTTCATCCCTTCCAATACCTGATCAAAAAAGCTCCACTCAAATGCTTCTTGCCATAGACTCATCACGTCATTGAGTTCGGAATAGGGGATTGGGGCAAATAATGGCGTGGGGTGTTGGGTAATTTTTTCACCCAGCGGCTGCCATTTTTTTCCCAAAACAAAGTCCAACGCATCAATTTCAAGCAACAATTCCAATACAATCAGGTCATGTAAGCTGATCTTACGGGGATCTAAAAGCGTATATGGTTCATTCTCAACGGTAGAAACCATACCCGACCAGCCCTGGTGGCCAAATTGTTGGTCGTAGAGGTAGTGCTCAAATAAAGACTCATCACCAACCAATATTTGGAGTAAATCTTTGATTTCGCACTTCGTTCCTAAGAGTAATTCCTTAGCCCGTTTTTTACGAAAAATACTCCTTCTGCTGGTTCGTTCCATTTTGCGAATGGCCGACAAAAAGCCTTTTTCGTTGACTGGGAAATGCCAAACTGAAATACCTTGATCCAAGAAACTACACAACAAACGGAAAAGAAAAGGATGAACCATGGAATCCATGTCAAAATTGTAGACGGATTTCCAGTTGTCCCGCAGCGAACCAATGCGCGGGTCGGTCTCAGAATTATAATATTGATGGACAAGTTTCTCTTTCCAGACGCCCAGCTGATCGGCTCCTTTACGTTCAACTATGATCTTGTCCACGATATCATCGCTGATGTCCTTTTTTTCATAGCGATCCCGGAATTCCTGGAGAGAAAGTGAAACCTTATACCCAAAAATTTCTGAGGCTTGTTGGACGCCTGCAAAGAATTTGCTTTTCTGAAAGGCGTGTAAGGTATTGTGGTGAATGAAATCCTTCAAGGGCGCTTGTGCTGGCAGATAATGCTTGAGCTCATGCACTACATGGTGTTCATCAAAATGATCGTGTTGATTGCTGGCGTGCTCCTTCATATATATCGATTTAATAAAACACTTCGAAAAAAATGACAACTCATTCCTTACTCATCGTGCACATCAGGTAAATGTACAATTTACCATATATATGCTGATGCAATAGAAAAAACACTTATTCAACTCAAGAATAAGTCATTAAAATTACGCAGAAGTAGAAAGGAGATTGGATAAAAAGGAAGTCGTAAAAAAATCAAGCAGATCTTTAAAGTCGGTAATTCTCAAACCAAACAAACAAACGACATTTTAAATGGTTTCGAAATTCTGAAACCAGCAATTGGCCTTTCGTAGTTGTAAATGGTAAAATGAACCCGGAAAAAAGCGCTAAATAAACAACACCGGAATTTTGATCCTGCGTCTTTGGTTCTTCAACGCTGTCCTCCCATTCTAAAATACCGTCAATAACGAAACTTGAAATTTTGTTTGAATGGCTTAAAGCAACTTTACAAAAATGCTTGGCTGAAATGGACTCAAGACATAGATTGCCTACTCTCTTTAATGAGATAAAGGTAAGGAAAAAACAAATGCCAAAAAATAGAATACGTTTCACTTAAAGTAGTTGTGCCTAAAAACCTAAAGGTGCTAACTCATTCACGGGTTAGGGAATCTGTTGCTTGAGCTTTGTGTTTAAACAACACAAAGTTAAAATATATTTTTTGAGAAATTGTTTTTTATGCTACCGAACCACTTAAAATTCAAAAAAATGTATTAACCATCCCTTAAATCTGGCAATTGTCGTTTTTAACCAAGTTCCTAAAAATAAAAAGGAGACAAGCTTTTCAGCAGTCTCCCTGGATTAAATTAGAATAGAACGCTTGTTATTTTACCGTCACCTTAGGCGGCAATAACTTATACAAAAGCGGCGTCACAATCCGGCTCAACAAAGTAGAACTGATCAACCCACCGATCAACACCCAAGCCAATGGGGAGATCAGCGGCGAGCTCTCCCGTACCAAAGGAATCAAACCGCCAATCGCCGTAACCGTTGTCAACAAGATGGGCAAAAAACGGGTTTCTGCGCCTTCGGTGATCGCTTGTTCCAGCTCCATGCCTCCTTCGCGGAGTTGATTGGTATAATCTACCAACAAAATGGAGTTTTTGATCTCGATCCCAATCAAGGCAATCAAACCAATCGTAGCTACGAAAGAAAGCGTTTCGCCAATCAAATAAAGCGTAATCAAAGCGCCAATCGTCCCCAAAGGAATCACCGACAATACAATCAAGGTGCTTTTGAAGGTTCGGAATTCCAAAACCAAAATGGCAAAAAGTCCAAATACCGCAATAATGATGATCGTCCCCATCCCGCCAAAAGATTCGGACGCCGATTCGCGTTCGCCGCCGGCAACCAAAGTATACCCTTTCGGAAATGGGGTTGCTTGAATCTTGGACAAAATTTCGTCGGTTAACTTGTCGATGTTATAACCCGTTTGTACAAAACTCGTCACCGCCGCAAATCGCTCTTTGTTGAAGTGCCGCAATACGGAAGGCGAAGTTGATAGTTCCAAACGCGCTACTTGGTTCAAAGGCGTTAAAGCACCTGTAAGCGAAGTGAGGTATATTTTTGAAAAAACCTCCAGTGCTTCGTCCTCTTTTTTGCTCACGCTGACTTTTATTTTGTACTCTTCTCCTTCAGCTGTACGAAAATCACTGACGTCTAAGCCTGCAATTCCCAGTCGAATGGTTTTTGCAATCTCAGCAATGGGAATCCCCAAGAGCCCCGCTTTGTCTTTGTTGATCACCACCGTTAGATCCGTCTTTTGAGTACGCAGGGGATTGGTAACATAGATGGTTCCTTCGGTTGCCTTCAATATTTTTTCTACCCGGAACGCCAATTGTCGCAGCGTATCGAGGTTGCTGCCAATGAGGCGCATCTCAATAGGCGCGTCCACTGGCGGACCCTGTTGAAACCGCTTTACCTGGATCACCGCTCCAGGAAAATCATTGAAAGCGGTGCGCAGGGTATCGGTTAAAGCTACGATTTCGGGCACATGCATATCTTCTTGAACTTGTACCAAAAACTGGCTAAAGTTGGGCGCATTTTCCCGTTGAAACTCATTGTAATATACCCGCGGATTCCCCTTTCCTACGTTCACGTTCACCACAGTAACCTGAGGGTGAAGCGCTAATTCAGCTTCTACTTTACGGGCTACTCGGTCCGTTTCATGGATGTTACTGCCCAGCGGGGTTTCTATTTCAATCACAAACATCGGTTTCTCCGACTCTGGAAATAAACTAAATCCAATCACCGGAACCAGTAATAAAGTGGCGCCAAAAATACCAATCGTGATCAATAAGGTAATCGCTGGATTTCGGAATGCCCACTGTAGGATATGACGATAAGGTTCATTCAAATAGCGATTGAAAGCACGAAGGAAAAAGTTTCCTCCAGCTTGTTCGTGTTGTTTCAACAAAATGCTGGACAAAAAAGGGATAATGGTAATCGCTACAAAAAGGGAAGCTAAAATCGTGAGCATAACCGCCATGGGCAAACTCCGAATAAACTCTCCTGAGCCTTCCGGCAAAAACGCCAAGGGCAAAAAAGCCAGAATCAAGGTGGCCGTACAACCGATAACGGCCACGCCAATTTGCTTGGTGGCCGCAATGGAGGCTTCCTTTCGTGAGTACCCCATGCGCAGAAAACGCTCGATGTTCTCCACAA
>JBBRGN010000045.1:0-21763 GCA_038240665.1 Chitinophagales bacterium
TATTGGGGGTATTTTTTTAAGTTTGGAGTTGTCCGGGGTGATTTTAAGCAAGGTTAAGCCCGGTGCAAAAAGCAACAAAGCCAAAAACAAGGCCAATACGCTCCATCTTGGGTTATCAAGCAGGGAGCTAAGAGGGCGTAACGATTTATCTCCCTTTTTTCGGTGGTGTAAGGTACGCGAATGCTTCATTACCAACGATTGTCCGTTAGATTTGAAGGGTGCTTCAAAGTCAGGGGCCTCCAAGCCCGATACCAAATCTAAAAACGAATCGACGATCCGCGATAAGCGTAAGCTGCACTCCTCCATGGTGATCAGATTTTTCATCCGATCTTTGTTGAGTTCCTTGAGATTGGCCTGGAGCCCAAGGACTAGGTTACTTTTCTCGCTATTTTCGGGCAGGAGGTCTTTGCATAGTTTCATAGCTGTGGGCAGGTCGTCCAGTACCAGCAGCTTGATTTCTTGTCGGAGGTCAGAAATGGGTTTTGCCAACGGCATCGTGTTTATAGTTTTACCGTTTTGTAAAGGGGATACGGTCAGAGATGGGTGGTGACCCATCTCTAGTTGTAAAGATATTAATTTTTTGGATTTGGGGGGTTGTGGGATTTTTTGGATTTTAGGTGGGGCTAAGCAAGGCGGCTGGGCAAAACACCCGGTGTCAGACGCCCTGAAGGCGTCAGACACCGGGTGTGGTCACCTTGGGAAAGAGCGAACTTTTTAGCCTGGATTGGGCGTCGGATTTGAAGGTGGTGGTAGCGGCTTAGAAGCCCCGCTCCGGAAGGGAAGGACAGCGTGCAAAGCCTTGATAAGGTGCTAGTTTCTGGCTTTATTTTAGGGATTAGACAGATCATTTTCGTTGGTTTTGATGGTGGTGGTAGCGGTTTAGAACCCTGAAGACTGGGGTTGTTTGCTCAAGATTGGGTATGGAAGCCAGCCCTCAGGTGTCAGACGCCACAACAGGGATACATCAAAAAATCAAAATGGGAACTCCCTCTAACCGACAACTCTTATTTTATTGATCTGCTGCATTCGTCGCTTCCCGACTTCAAATCATCCAAAAAATGCACCTATTTTCCATTTAGGTTGTATCTTAAAGTAAATTTTCAACTTTAAATACCATGGCAAACAACAATCAAAATAACAACCCTTGGAGCGGCATCATTGGCTTGCTCATGATCTTGGGTTTTGTAGTCGGACTCTTTATGCTTGCGCGGTTTGTATTCCGCTTGCTGTTTTTCTTATCACCGGTGTTTTTCGTTGCCGCTTTGGTGATCGATTACCGGGTGTTCACCAACCACATCAACTGGATCGCTGGCCTCTTCAAACGGGAACTGGCGCTGGGTTTGTTGGTGAGCTTTTTGTCGATCGTGGGTTTTCCGGTGTTGGCCTTGTACTTATTGGGCCGCGCCTTGATGAACCGCGAGTCTAAAAAAGCCCTCAGCGCTTACGAAAAACAACGCGATGGGGAATTGATTGATTACGAGGTGGTGGACGATTTTGATCATCCAGCCATCAAAAATAAGATGCCGCGCGAGGAAGACTTTTTGGGGAACCAAAAATGATGGTCTTTTACGGGGTCTTCGGGGCGGTAGCGATCGCCCTGAGTGTGGCTTATTGGGGCATCGTGGCGTTTTATTGTTGGGGATGGAAAAAATTGGAGTCCTTTGAGTTGTCGCCCGATTTTCAAGCGGCCACCCGTATTTCGGTGCTGGTGGCCGCCCGCAATGAGGCAGCACAGATCATCAGCTTGCTGGAATCCCTTCGCCAACAAGATTACCCCACCACGCTTTTGGAAGTTTTGGTCATCGATGATTTTTCTACGGATCAAACGGCGCAATTGGTGGCTGATTTTTCCTTCGCGCCGTTGCGTTTGATCCGTTTATCGGAGCAGTCTCCTGAGCTTTTTCCAACTTTACAAGGTAAAAAAAGAGCCATCAGTATTGGCGTAGCGCAGGCGCAAGGCGAATTGATCGTCACTACCGATGCGGATTGTCTGGCGTCGCCCCAGTGGCTTAGCCTACTTGCCGCGGCGTATCAATCACGCCAAGCTCGGTTTATTGCTGCGCCGGTGGTGTTTTTTCGGGAAAAAAATGGCTTCCAACGTTTCCAATCGCTTGATTTTTTGGGGATGATGGTCATCACTGGCGCGGGTATCCACACGGGCTTTATGCGCATGGGCAATGGCGCGAATCTGGCTTATCCCAAAACGGTATTTGAGGAAGTAGGCGGTTATTTGGACAGCAGCCATCATGCTTCGGGGGATGACATGTTTTTGCTGCATAAAATAGCGGCGCGTTATCCCCAGGATTTGTTTTTTTTAAAAAACCTCGCCGCCGTAATCCGTACCGAAGCCAAACCCGATCTGGCCAGTTTCATCCAACAACGGATCCGCTGGGGCGCCAAATCCGCCAGTTACCGCGAACTGCAAGTGACGGCGGTGTTGGCCAGCGTTTTTTTTCATTGTTGGTGCATTTTGATTACCCTGTTTTTGTTGCCGCTGCGGCTTAGCTTTTTTTTCCCGCTCTTGGTCTGCCAATTGCTCCTCAAAATCTGGGCGGATTACCGTTTACTGAGCATCAGCGCTGGGTATTTCCAGCGGGCTGATTTGTTGCGAGAGTTTTGGCTGGCGCAGGTCTGGCACCTTGTCTACATCGCCGGAATCGGGTTGTTGTCGAACATTCGGAAAGAGTACGAATGGAAGGGGCGACGGGTGCGCTGAGGTTTTTTAAGCCTGATTTTTAGGAAAGATCTCCTCTTCTTCCAGTGTAACTAAAGCCCGATGTGCATGTTGTGGTGCTCTGCACCTTTAAAGCTCTGCTATAAACTTTCTACAGACGTTCTGGCGGCGCTGCCACTGGGGCCTTGAAATTAAAACTAAAAAAACCAACCAGCTTTAATCTCTAAAAAACAGTAATAGAACATACTTAAATCTTTGATTAACTGTAATTTGTTTTCTATTTTTTTGTGAAATAAAAAAATTTTTTGTTGCATAAAATAGCGGTGCGTTATCCCCAGGATTTGTTTTTTAAGCCTGATTTTAGGAATGATCTCCTCTTCTTCCAGTGTAACTAAAGCCCGATGTGCATGTTGCGGTGCTCTGCACCTTTAAAGCTTTGCTATAAACTTTCTACAGACGTTCTGGCGGCGCTGCCGCTGGGGCCTTGAAATTAAAACTAAAAAAACCAACCAGTTTTAATCTCTAAAAAAACAGTAATAGAACATACTTAAATCTTTGATTAACTGTAATTTATTTTTCTATTTTTTTGTGAAATAAAAAAAGTTTTTGTTGCATAAAATAGCGGCGCGTTATCCCCAGGATTTGTTTTTTAAGCCTGATTTTTAGGAATGATCTCCTCTTCTTCGAGTATCGTTTGCAAACAAAAAGCATAATCGTCAAACTAAGGGATGGTTTCCGTCCATTGAAAAAGCTCTAGGTTGCGCAAGGATTTGATAAAAATGATTTCCCCACTTTAGGTCAAAACCCAAGCGATGCCCTCCACGCCAAAATCCAGGAGTTGTCCAGATTTTTCCAATAAATAGTCCATTTCCGAACTCGATGGCGGATCACTGGAATAGTCTTTGGAATCAATTTTCAGGTCTACTTCAATGACGAATTTAGGCGGTACGTCATTGTATTTTTCGCAAAAAGGATTGAGCAGTTTACTTTTTTCAATGATGACGATAGCGTTGGATAGGTTTTCATTGGCTTGAAGGTGCTAACCAGCTTCATTGGTTGGTACCCATTAGTTTTTTTTGGGCAAAATGGTTTTCAAATAAAAAACCAATGCTTGGATGATCAGTGATTGAAAAACGCTACTGCCCATAATTTCACTTTCTGTTTTTAGACCCAACAAGACTTGCTGATACCCTTTGCGGTAGTAGATTTTACCGCCAAATTCCTCATAAACCAGATTGGGAAGTATTTGCTGTGTACTTAATTCTTTCATTTTCCAAAGATTCTAATTTCTAAGATATGGAAAGATTCCTGGTAAATCAATAGGGCTTCCCCGTTTTTTCAAACTGGAAGCCCTATTGACATTGATTTATAGCGCTGTTTTTACAAAGTTCCGCGCAGTTCCTGTTCGCGCTCAATCGCTTCAAAAAGCGCCTTGAAATTCCCTTTTCCAAAGGAACGTGCGCCTTCGCGTTGGATGATTTCGTAAAAAACGGTGGGACGATCCTGAACAGGTTTGGTAAAAATCTGCAACAAATACCCCTCTTCATCGCGGTCAATGAGGATGTTCAAACTGCGCAAAAGCTCCACGTCTTCTTTGATGGTGCCGACCCGCGCCATCACCGTGTCGTAATACACATCCGGCACATGCAGGAATTCTATGCCGTTTTTCCGCAATTGGGTTACGGTGCTGATGATATCGTTGGTAGCGATGGCGATGTGCTGCACGCCGGCACCTTGGTAGAAATCCAGGTATTCCTCGATTTGCGATTTTTTCTTGCCTAGTGCGGGTTCGTTGATCGGGAATTTGATAAAACCATTGCCGTTGCTTACCACCTTGCTCATCAGCGCGGTGTAATCGGTGGAGATGTCTTTATCGTCAAAAGTGACGAGGAGGTTAAAACCGAGCACATCTTCGTAGAATTTGACCCAGCGGTTCATGTCGCCCAAGTCGACATTCCCGACACAGTGGTCAACGTATTTCAAGCCGATGGGATGAATCTCCAATGCGTTACTTTTGGGTACGAAACCGGGTAAAAATACGCCCTGGTAATGTTCGCGTTCCACCAATGTATGGATCGTCTCGCCATAGGTGCGGATGGCGGCCATTTTGACCTGGCCATGTTCATCTTTCGACAGTTGAACGGGGAAAGCAGAAACAGCGCCCCGCTCGAGCGCCAAATGATAGGCTTCTTCCACATTATCCACCCACAGCGCCAGGACTTTCACGCCGTCTCCGTGTCGTTGCACGTGTTGGGCGATCTCGTGGTTGGGATGGAAGGCTGAGGTTAGGACAAAAACTATTTTGCCTTGTTTCAGTACATAAGAGGCCGTAGCGCGGTGACCCGTTTCTGGGCCACGGTAGGCAATCATTTCAAAACCAAAAGCTGACATGTAGAAATGAGCAGCTTGTTTGGCGTTACCTACATAAAATTCGATGTGGTCGGTACCTTTAATGGGAAAGGTATCCACGTGTTGTTCGGTTAAATTTGGCTTGGTTAAGGCTTGCATTGGTTGGTATTTAACGTGAGTTCTGAATAAGCAAAGAGCAACAGGCCACCTCGGGAAGTCGGGATCGAATGATACGGCAAAATCGAGTAGCGATGGAGATTGAAAATATAAGTCACCGTCGACGTCAAAAAAATACATCTATTTGATTATCCGCAGGAATAATTCAGAATTCACGTAAATTAGTAAGTTCCCAACTGCAAAATGAATAAGCCTCAAGGGCTATTAAAGGAATGATTCAACAATAAGCTACCAATTTAGTCTAGGCTATTTTGATACCTTATATCAACTCATTCCTACAACAATATCAGTTGGTACTTTTCTTTTTGAACTCCCCGCTTTTCCAGGCTTTGAAAAATTTACCCCAGGCAATCGGGTTAAAGATGTTCATCGGGGGCGCTTGGCCATAGTAGTAATAAGAGCTGGCCTGTTTGCGGAGGTAGAAATCAGCGTTTTCATCCCCATCGTATTTTACACCAGCTTGAGCTTTGCGGAGGGAAGCTTCGGCTACGTTTTCAGCAGCTCGGCGTTGCAATTCAGAAGTAACATCCATATTCAGGAACTCCAAGCGAAAATGTTCGCGACTAGGCCAGGGGAATACCACCATTTCGGGGAGGTTGATCGTATCGTGGGTCATCAACTGTACCAAGGAGTAGCGATCGTCGCTGAGGTCTTTGGGTACTCGGTATTCCACGGTGCGGTAACCTACTGCTGAGAAACGTACCACATCGTCTTTGTGCACCACGATGGAAAAAAAGCCGCGTAGGTCGGAATACGTACCGCGTCCTTTGTTTTTGATAAAAATGTTGGCGTAGGGAATGGGTTGTAACTGGTCATCGGTACCATCCAAGACCAAGCCGGAAAACTGCACCAAGGTGGAATCCTTCTGTGCAAACAGTTGACCACCTAGGCTCGCCATCAAAAACAAAAACAAACAGTAACGTATCAATTTCATCACCAAGATTTTTTTCTAAGGAACTATAGCGCCGACAACAAGCGCGTAAAAAATTGCAGTTGCTATCGGCCTTTACTTAGACCTCTGTTCGGAAAGAATGGTTCGTTTACAGGAATGAGTCAATGTTAAGTTATTAATTTAGACTAGGCTATTTTGTTGCCAGACAGCTATCTTTTAAAACGAAAAAGATAGGCAGTATGGCAGCAAAAGAGACAGATTAAATTGGTATCTTATTGTTGAATCATTCCTAAACTACGGAACCCCCAACAAGGTAGAAAATATCTTGTAAAATAGAACTAGTTCAAAGCAAAATCAAGTACCTCTGCCATATTTGCTACATAATGAAATTTTAAACCTTCCAAGTATTGAGGATTGATGTCTTCAATGTGTTTGCGGTTGTCTTTGCAGAGCATGATGGTTTTCATTCCGGCGCGTTTAGCGGCTAGGATTTTTTCCTTAATTCCCCCTACTGGCAGCACTTTTCCCCTCAAGGTAATCTCCCCCGTCATGGCCAACAATGGCTTGATGGGTTTGCGCAAGTAAGCGGAAGCCAGCGAACTAAGCATGGTTACGCCCGCTGAAGGCCCATCCTTGGGGATAGCGCCTTCGGGGATGTGTACGTGGAGGTCACTTTTTTCAAACTGTTCGGAGCTGATGCCAATTTCTTCCCCGTGCGCGCGCAAGAAGCTCATGGCCGTGGTAGCCGATTCTTTCATAACGTCGCCCAGGTTGCCCGTCAAGGTCAATTTGCCATTGCCTTTGCTGATGCTGGTTTCTACAAAAAGGATTTCCCCGCCCATTTGGGTCCAAGCCAAACCAATGGCCACGCCTGGCGAGGGTTTTTCTTTATAGATTTCGGGAGAAAACGGCGGAATGCCGAGGATTTTGCCGAGATCATCTTCTTTTACGTTGGCTTCAAACACTTCTTCCATCGCCACCTTTTTGGCCAGATTGCGCATGATGGCGGCAATCTGACGGTTGAGCGAGCGAACACCCGATTCGCGGGTATATTCCATAGTGATTTTGTTCAAAACTTTTGCGTTGAACTTAATTTGCTTGCTGGTCAACCCGTGTTCTTTGAGTTGATCAGGTACCAAATGGCGTTTGGCAATCTCAATTTTTTCCTCCTGCGAATACCCGCTGATCTCGATGATTTCCATGCGGTCGAGCAGCGGCGGCTGGATGGTATTGAGGCCGTTGGCAGTAGCGATGAAAAGTACCTTGGATAGATCGTAATCCACTTCAAGATAATTGTCGTGAAAATGTGCGTTTTGGGCCGGATCCAACACTTCCAACAAAGCAGAGGAAGGATCGCCGCGGAAATCGCGACCGACTTTATCGATTTCATCCAGCAAAAAAACGGGATTGCTGGATTTGGCTTTTTTCAATGACTGTATGATGCGACCAGGTAGCGCACCAATGTAGGTTTTGCGGTGTCCGCGAATTTCACTTTCATCGTGCAAACCACCAAGCGACATTTGGACAAATTCCCGGCCCAAGGCGCGTGCTACTGACCTACCCAAAGAGGTTTTGCCGACACCAGGAGGGCCAACCAAGCAAATAATCGGCGCTTTGAGATCGCCTTTGAGTTTGAGTACGGCCAGATGTTCGAGGATGCGTTCTTTGACTTTTTCCAAACCAAAATGGTCTTCATCCAGGTGCTTCTTGACTTTTTTTAGGTCAAAATTGTCTTTGGTGAGGACGTCCCAAGGCAAATCGAGCATCAACTCCAAATAATTGAAATGGATGGAGTATTCGCCTGCTTGGGGATTCATGCGCCGCAAACGGTTGATTTCGCGATCAAAATGATCGGCAATGGCTTTGGTCCACTGCTTTTTCTCGGCACGCAATGCCATTTCCTTGATCTCTTCCTCTTGGGGGTTTTGCCCCAGCTCATCCTGGATGGTTTTGAGCTGTTGATTGAGGAAATAATCACGTTGCTGTTTTTCCAAATCGCCGCGTACCCGCGTTTCGATCTGATCGCGTAGTTCGAGCAAGCGCAACTGGGTATTCATTTCTTGAAGGATCAGACTGCCTTTTTCACGCATGTCTTCCATCTCCAAGATGAGTTGTTTGACTTCGATTTTGGAGTTGAGGTTGGAAGCAATAAAATTCAACAAAAAAATAGGATCCTGGATGCTGCCCAGCATCACCGAAGCTTCGGATGGGATATTGGGAGACAACTCAATGATCTGTTTGGCCAAATCTTGTACCGTGGCAATCAGCGCTTCAAATTCTAAGTTTTGATCCACCGTAGGCGTGGCCATTAAGTTGATGCTGCCTTCCAGATAAGGCGATTCGCGATGCGGGTCACCCAAACGGAAACGCCGCTGACCACGCAAAATGGCAGTAGTGGTGCCGTCGGGCATTTTTAGTAATTTCAAAATTTGCGCGACGGTACCAATTTCAAATAGATCGTCGATTCCTGGATTTTCAACGCGTATGTCTTTTTGTGAAAGCACTCCGATCAACTTCTGCGATTCGTAGGCTTTGTGAATGGCGCGGATGGATTTATCACGACCCACGGTGATGGGAATGACAATACCGGGGAACAAAACAGTATTTTTCAAAGCAAGCAAAGGCAAGATGGGCGGAAACTGATCTTCGGCCATTAGGGGTTGATCATCATCCATGGAAATCATGGGCAAAAAACTGCCTTCGTCCTCAAAATCGTCTTGCGCAAAAATAGATTCAAACATATGGATAAGTACTTTTATGCTGTCAATATGACGGATGTCGCTGGTTATCGTCGCTAGATTGTAGCTACTTTAGAACCCAGTCTTTCCTAAAAAGGGGGCTCCAAGCAATAAGCCAAAGTCATCTTATTCAAATGCAAGGACTGTGCCAGCATCAATTTCTCCAAAAAACAGCCAAAATAATGGATGGAAGCTTAGGAAAGCCGACAAAAAGGCAGGAACGCTTTATTTTATGACGAATGATGAATTAAAAATTAAGGCTCGACTCATTCTTCTATCGTTTTAAAGAGCGTTTTATGACCCACCCTTAAATCTATCCTTGACCTATAAAATTAGCGTTTTCAACCGCTGCATATTCATCATTTACAATTCATCATTAGAAAAAACCTCTTCTTCAACCATTTCCTCTTCAGGCTGATTGGTTTGGAGGTCATTTTTCTCTACCCGGAGGTTTTCGATAATAAAGTCCTGTCGATCAGGCGTGTTTTTCCCCATGTAGTAGGACAGAACGTGGTCGGCATCGGTATTTTCGTTAAAAACGACGTGGTCTAAGCGGATTTCAGGTCCGATAAAAGCGCCAAATTCATCTGCAGAGATTTCACCCAAACCTTTAAAGCGGGTGATTTCTGGCTTTCCGCGCAACTTACGCATGGCTTCCTTTTTTTCGGCTTCGCTGTAGCAGTAAAACTTTTGGTTCTTATCGCGCACCCGAAACAGCGGCGTATCGAGGATGTACAAATGCCCATTGCGGACCAAATCAGGGAAAAACTGCAAAAAGAAGGTCAACAACAACAAACGGATGTGCATTCCATCCACATCGGCGTCAGTAGCGACGACCACCCGGTTGTAGCGCAGATCTTCCAGTCCATATTCGATGTTGAGCGCATGTTGAAGTAGGTTGAATTCCTCGTTTTCGTAGACCGTTTTTTTGGTCATTCCGTAACAGTTCAGCGGTTTACCACGCAAGCTAAACACCGCCTGATTCTGCACATCGCGGGCTTTGGTGATTGATCCGCTGGCCGAGTCCCCTTCGGTGATGAATAGGGTGGTGGCCAAACGCAGTTCTTCCGCTACCTTTCGCGATGGATCGTTGAAATGCAAGCGACAATCACGCAATTTTTTGTTGTGCAAATTAGCTTTTTTAGCCCGTTGGTTGGCCAATTTTTTGATATCAGCGATCTCTTTGCGTTCCCTTTCCGACTGGAGGATTCTTTTTTGCAGCGCATCGGCTACTTCAGGATGCTGACGCAGGTAATCATCCAGTTGTTTGCCGATGAAATTACCGATGAAGGTGCGGATCGATTGCCCCTCCGGAGATATGTTTGCCGAACCCAGTTTGGTTTTGGTTTGCGATTCAAAAACTGGTTCTTCGATGCGTACGCTTACTGCGGCCATGATGGAGGACAACACATCGGCGCGGTCAAATTTTTTGTAAAAATCCTGAATGGTTTTCACCACAGCTTCTTTGAACGCATTGAGGTGCGTTCCGCCTTGGGTGGTGTTTTGACCATTCACAAAAGAGTAGTATTGCTCGCCGTAATGGTTGCCGTGGGTGAGTGCTATTTCAATGTCATCACCTTTAATGTGGATGATGGGGTAGCGCAGTTCTTCGTTTTTGGTTTTGCGATCCAACAGATCCAGCAAACCATTTTTGGAAACGATAATGGTACCATTGTAATTCAACTTTAACCCCGCATTCAAGTAAGCGTAATTCCAAAGTTGGTTTTCAATGATATCGCGGCGAAAACGGAAGTTTTGAAAAATCTGTCCGTCGGGTAAAAAAGTCACCAAAGTGCCGTTGGGTTCTTCGGTTTTTTTAACCGGATGTTCTTTTTCCAGCAAGCCCAACTTAAATTCGGCCACTTTCATCTGTCCTTCACGGACCGCCTTGACCATAAAATAATCCGACAGGGCATTAACCGCCTTGGTTCCGACCCCGTTCAAGCCCACCGATTTTTTGAAAGCTTGCGAATCATATTTTCCTCCGGTATTGATCTTCGACACGCAGTCGATTACCTTGCCCAGGGGTATGCCACGGCCAAAATCGCGGATTTCGGCCTGTTTTTCGTCAATGTTGATCTTGATTTCCCGGCCGTGTCCCATTACGTACTCGTCGATACAGTTGTCGACGACTTCTTTAATAAGGATATAGATGCCATCATCGGCGGTAGAACCGTCGCCTAATTTACCAATGTACATCCCGGGGCGTAAGCGAATGTGCTCCCGCCAGTCGAGAGAGCGGATATTGTCTTCGTTATAAGTTACTTCTGCCATGCGATACAGTCCAAAGTTCGGTACTTTTTTAAGGGAAAAATGCGTTATTACTACTGCATTTGCGACCCTTTTGAAAGCGCTAAGTTAAAAAAATCTTAAAAAGTGTTGCAAATCAGTGCATAGCACCAAAAGTTGCTTTATTTTTGCCTAAATATACGCAAGAGAAACTATTCTATCAACATTTTGTTTTTTATTTTTTCAACTTAACGCATTACTTTGAGCCAAGAACGTTTATACCATCACCCTGCCATGCGCGCCTTACGCCGTGCTATTATGCGTGAACTGCGCTTGCAGTTTGTAGCGAGTGTGGTATTATTGGCCATTGGATCCGGTTTGTGCATCGCTACCTTCAAAATAAGCGTGATTTTCTCGGTGATTGGTTTGGGGGTAAGTATGATTGCGGGCAAGTTGGTGGTGGATACTGCTGCTAATTTGCGCATCGACAACCATTTTTTGTTGAATTACTTGCGTTACCAGCCACAACACGTGGTTTGGGTTTATTCCTTGCTGAATGAAAAAGTGCCTTTGGGTTTGAATTTCCTTCGCAAAGGCAATCTACACTTTAGATTGGACAATGGCAGCGAATTCTCCGTTGGCTTGCCTGCTCAAAACTTGAAATTGGTCTCTAAATTTCTCCTGCGTTTATTGCCGCACGCCACCTTCGGCTATTCCGCTGATTTGGAATATTTGTACCGGGTAAGTCCGGAGCGCTTGCGCAAGGATCAAGATCAGGGGGATTATTTTTTCTAAATTACTCCATTTAGATAGCTCATCTTTCGCGCCGAAAGCTTAATTTTTGGCCATTCTTGTGTATCGAGTATCGAATACACAAAATCACTCAATTTCAACCATCGCTATGAACCGTAGGCAATTCAGTCGCCAGATGGCATTGGGCGCAGCCGCGCCTTTGATGCTCCATGGTCTTACCCCACAGCATATTGAGCCCAAATTAGAAAAAATCAAACCCAAACGCCTCCAAGCCGGTGATCTGATTGGATTGATCACTCCGGGTAGTTTTATCCCGGATGCAGCGCTGGAAAAAGCGGTAAAAAATTTGGAAACGCTGGGTTTTCGTACGGCTTTAGCACCCAATATCCGGGCTAAAATGGGGTATGTAGCAGGTACTGACCAACAGCGGCTGGACGACCTCCACGGCATGTTTGCCAATCCGGAAATCAAAGCCGTGTGGTGCGCGCGCGGCGGTTATGGTTGTACGCGTTTGTTGCCCCGAATCAATTTTAACCTGATTCGCCAAAACCCCAAGGTCTTCATTGGGTACAGCGACATCACCGCCTTGCTTAATGCGGTATGGCAAAAAACGGGATTGGTGGGTTTTCACGGTCCGGTAGCTTCCTCAACTTTTACACCGTATACAATCGAACATTTGTTGGCGGTATTGGTAGAGGCGCAATCGCCACACGAAATCCCCTTGGCCATTGATTATGCGGATTCAACGGATCCTTTGTTCCAGTACCAAACCCTCCAACCTGGGAAAGTACAGGGAACGCTGGCCGGCGGAAACCTTACTTTGCTATCGGCGATGGCAGGTACGGAATTTGCATTCAACGCTACCGGAAAACTGGTTTTCATGGAGGATATCGACGAAAAACCCTACCGTGTGGATCGGATGTTGACGCAATTGCAGCAATCGGCGCACTTGGACAAGGCATTGGGTTTTGCCTTGGGGATTTTTTCCGGCTGCACTGCCGATGCCGGGGATGAATCCCTGACCCTCAGCGAAACGGTGAGCCAACAATTGGTCGGTTCGGGAGCGCCTGCGGTGTACGGGCTGTCGTTTGGTCATGTGCAACACCAATGTACGCTGCCGGTAGGCATCCAAGCGCAATTGGATACGCAGGCGAAGACGATCACGCTGCTGGAGAGGGCGGTGTTGTAGGGCTCATTTGGAGAATCAAAAGGAATCTTGTAGTTTAGAGAATATTTGGATTTTGATCAAAAAACGCCTTAACCATGTCCACCAAGTACTGTTATCTCTTTTTTTCCCTATTGCTCGTTTTTGTCGCCGATGCCCTCAGCGCCCAAATCAAATACGAGCGCCGCGAAGTCATGATCACCATGCGCGATGGCAAAAAACTCAATACCGTAATCTATACACCAACGAACGCGACGGAAAAATCGCCCTTCCTTTTTGACCGCACTCCTTATGGCGTAAGCGATATGCCCAATCCCGATCAGATTGGTTACGTTAAAGACATGGCCGCCGAAGGATATATCTTTGTCTACCAAGACATCCGCGGACGCTACAAATCAGAGGGAAACTTTGAAATGCAGCGTTTTTCCCGCAACCGCAACGATCCTAAGGCCATCGACGAAAGTACCGATACCTATGACACCATCGATTGGTTGCTCGCCAATGTGGCCAACCACAACGGCAAAGTGGGGATGTACGGCATCTCTTACGATGGTTGGACGGCCGCCCAAGGAGCCATTGATCCACACCCGGCTTTGGTGGCCGTTTCTGAGCAAGCAACGCCTTCTGATATGTACCTGGGTGATGATTTTCACCACAACGGCGCCTTCCGACTGAGCTATGGTTTTGAATATGTCTTTAGCGAAGAGGCTTCCAAAGTGGATTCACTTTTCCCCTTTGGTACTTATGATACTTATGATTGGTACCTCAAATTGGGATCCCTGGCCAATGTCAATAAAAATTATTTCAAGGGCAAATTGCCTTCCTGGAACGACTTTGCCAACCACCCGAATTACGATGATTTTTGGAAAAAACAATCCCTCCCTTACCGCATCGACAAACCGCGGGTACAGATCATGAACGTAGCGGGTTGGTGGGATCAGGAAGATTTTTATGGCCCGCTTAAAGCCTATGAAACCTGGGAAAAACAAGACACCAAAAATCAAAACTCTCTGGTGGTAGGGCCTTGGAACCACGGCGGCTGGGGCCGCGGTGATGGCCGCAAATTGGGCAATATTTCTTTTGACACATCAACTGCCATCACTTTTCGGAAAAATATTCAAGCGCCTTGGTTTGCCTACCATTTGAAAGGCAAAGGTGAAGGGAAATTTGCAGAAGCGATTACCTTCCAGACGGGTTCAAACACTTGGAAATCTTATGATTCCTGGCCACCCAAAGAAGCGCAAGCCAAAAACCTGTACTTCCAAGCCAACGGTAAGTTGTCGTTTCAAAAACCGGCCGCCGGCACCGATGCATTTGACGCCTACGTTTCCGATCCCAAACATCCGGTTCCTTACCGTCCTCGACCCATTGAACAGACCTACGGGCCGGGTTCGCGGTGGTTTACCTGGCTCACCGAAGACCAGCGATTTGTACACAACCGGCCCGATGTATTGTCGTGGGAAACGGAAGTATTAACGGATGAAGTGACGGTGACCGGAAGTTTGTTGGCCAAATTATTTGCCTCCACTTCGGGTAGTGATTGCGATTGGGTGGTCAAGCTGATCGATGTGTATCCAGCCGAATACCCTGCCGATATTAAGATGGGCGGCTACCAATTGATGGTGGCCAACGACGTATTGCGTGGTCGTTTCCGCAACGATTTTTCCAAGCCAACGCCCATTACGCCCAACAAGGTAGAAGCTTACACCATCGACCTGCACGCCATCAACCACGTTTTCCGCAAAGGCCACAAGATGATGGTGCAGGTGCAAAGTACCTGGTTCCCGATCATCGACCGGAACCCGCAGAAGTACGTGCCCAATATTTTTGAAGCCCAAGAAAGCGATTTTCAAACGGCGACTCAAAAAGTATTTCGTACTGCCGTTAATCCATCCCATATTGTACTTTCTGTAGTTGAAAAATAAGCCGCCATGCTCAATAAAAGACAGTTTTTGCAAACCATAAGCGGCATTTCTGCTGCCGTCGCGCTGCCTTTTTTTAACCTCGAAAAACACTTTGCCCAAGTTGCCCAGCGAGCGGCCAGCGAACTGGCGAGTGATGAAGATTTTTGGAAAAAAATGCGCCAAGCCTACAAAGTGACCCCCGATTTTATCCAATTGGAAAACGGGTATTTTAGTTTGGCCGCTACCGAAGTGTTGGAAAAATACATTGAACACATCCGTTGGGTCAATGCCCATTCATCGTACTACATGCGTACGCGCCAGTTCGATGATAAGCTGGCTTCGCGCCAAGCCTTAGCTAAACTGCTCGGCTGCTCGGAAGAAGAACTCATCATCACCCGCAACACCACCGAATCGCTGGATACCATCATTGCGGGCATCGACTGGAAAGCAGGTGACGAAGCGGTGATGGCTGAACAAGATTACGGCGCGATGCTGGACATGTTCAAATTACAAGCCCGCCGGTATGGCACGGTCAATAAAGTGGTTTCGCTTCCCAACCACCCTAGTTCCGACGAAGAGATCGTGCAACTGTATGAAAAAGCCATCACCCCTAAAACACGGCTCTTGATGATTTGCCACATGGTGAACATCACTGGACAGATATTGCCAGTGAAAAAAATCGTGGAGATGGCGCATCGGCATCAAGTAGAAGTCTTGGTAGACGGCGCGCACGCATTTGCACAGTTGAACTTTAAAATCAGTGATCTGGGCGACGTGGATTACTATGGCAGCAGTTTGCACAAGTGGTTGGGTACGCCCCTAGGCGCGGGCATCCTGTACGTGCGCAAGGACAAAATCGCCAAGATTTGGCAACTTTTTGGCGACATGGGCGCAGCTGATACCGACATCCGCAAATTGAACCACACCGGTACGCACCCCGTGGCGACTGATTTGGCCATTCAGGATGCGATCCGTTTTCACGACATGGTCGGGATTGAGCGCAAAAGCGCGCGGCTGCGTTTCCTCCAGCGTTACTGGACGGACAAGGTTCGGGCTGTTCCCAACATCATCCTCAATACACCGGAGGACACCGCACGTTCAGGTGCGATTGCCAATGTGGGCGTAAAAGGGATCAAACCCGGCGATCTAGCCAAAATCCTGTTGGATCGCTACAAAATTTTTACGGTAGCCATCGATTATGCCAATGTGCAGGGGGTACGGGTTACGCCGCATGTGTACATTACGACGAAGGAATTGGATGCGTTTGTGAAGGCGCTGAAGGAGTTGGCGGGGTAGACGGGAAGGTGCAGGATTGCCAATTTTGCTGTATTGTACTGATTATTAAGGTATTGATATGCTTTAATACTGCTCATGCCAACTAAATTTATCTTGAATGATCTGTGTTTTTTCCTTTTTTAAATAATCCAAAAAAGAAGCCGAAACGGGCGAGTGTTTTTTTCCTTTTAGCCAAACTAAGTTCCAGGTTGTTCTAATGGGAAGGCCTTCAACGGGGATGATTTGCAAATCGTTGTTGAGCAGTTCATTTTTTATTCCAATCAAAGGCATAATGGAGTACCCTAAACCAGCCAACAAAGCCTGCTTGACCGCTTCATTCGAAGTAAGCTCCATTTTTTTTACAAATGGAATGTTGTTACTTTCGATAAAACCCTCCATGGTTTGCCTTGTACCCGAACCTTTTTCTCGAAAAATTAAGGGCAAATCTTTAAAAATATCTTTTGTATCAGCCCCTTTTTTAAACTTTGTTTTGGTATTCCCTACCAAGAACAATTTGTTTTGTAACAAATCCAATTTCTCGATTTTGAGTCTAGCGGGTAAAACGGAAAAAAGGGCAAGGTCAACTTCATTTTTTTCTAAACTTTTGGTCACTTTACTTCTATTGGTTACATCAACTAACAAATCAATACCCGGATGTAGCTGAATAAAATCAGTAAGAAAAAAAGGCAATAAATATTTGCCAGTTGACACTGCAGAAATCTTTAACTTTCCCGTTAACTGACCTTTATACTGCATTGTCTTATAATTCATGGCCGTTACTTGGTCCAGTATATTTTCAGCAGCTTCAGCAATTTCTCGTCCAAAATCGGTAATGTAAATCTTTCTACCGATCACCTCTGTCAAGGGGATTTCAAATTGGTTTTGAAAATTTTTGAGCTGTATAGAAACAGCTGGTTGTGTTAAGCACAGCTCTTCCGAAGCCTTAGTTACGCTTTGCGTTTTGACGATTTTCAGAAACACCTGAAGTTGATTCAAGGTATAATTCATAAATATATTTTATGGTTATCATTACAAAGATAAATATATTTGATTGTATTAGGTTGATTAATTTTGCAGCGTGGTTGAGGAAAAAGCAATTGCTCCTTGGCTGACTACACCTAATTTTTGCTTGGCATCATGCCAAGCTGTATTCATACTCAAGATACTTTCAATCCGATCTGTGTAATAGTCGATAATTCAGCTGAAGGAAAATTTTAGCGGTCTTTTCACATTACATCAACGTCCTTTTAGCACATTTCCGATCCAATCAGTTACAATTTAAGTTGTTTGTGATCATTTATTGTGATCACGATTAAATTTTATTTCCGATCTTTAAGAAATCATCAAAACCGTACCGTCGTAACAGTTCACTCTTATGAAAAAAATGCTCATTTTTACCTGTTTGTGTGCTGTATTGCTTAGTACAAGTTGCCAACCAAAACAACAAGAAAAGGAAGAAGAAACCACGTTTCTGGTAACTTCTCCTTTAAAAAAGGACACGCTCATCACCAGAGATTATGTCTGTCAAATTCATTCCATTCAGCACATTGAAGTGAGGGCTCTGGAGAGGGGGTATTTGCAAAACATTTACGTCGACGAAGGTCAATTTGTAAAAAAGGGGCAAATGATGTTCCAAATTACACCTTTGCTCTACACCGCTGAACTACAAAAAGCCCAAGCAGAAGTCAATTTTGTGGAGATTGAATACCAAAATACCAAGCAGTTATCGGATAAAAATGTGGTATCGCCCAATGAATTAGCTTTAGCAAAAGCCAAGTTGGATAAGGCGAAAGCTGAATTGTCTTTGGCGCAAACGCATTTGCAATTCACCCAGATTAAAGCCCCTTTTGATGGGATCATGGATCACTTTCAAGTGCGATTGGGGAGCCTAATAAATGAAGGGGATTTATTAACAATGCTATCAGATAACAGTGAGATGTGGGTTTATTTTAATGTGCCCGAAGCAGAATACTTAAATTATAAAACCCATTCAATAAAAGAAAACTTGCTTAAAGTAGATCTATTAATGGCAAATAACCAAATGTTCGAATACTCAGGAGTCGTTAAAACCATTGAAGCAGACTTTAACAATGAAACAGGTAACATTGCTTTTAGGGCCACATTCCCTAATAAGAAAGGGCTTTTGAGGCATGGAGAAACGGGTAATATTCAAATGAGTATTCCGCTAAGGAATGCCATCATTATCCCTCAAAAAGCCACTTATGAGATTTTAGAGAAAAAATATGTTTTTGTGGTGGACGAAAAAAATAGGGTTCACTCCCGAGAAATTGCCATTGCTTCAGAGATGCCGGATTTGTATGTCATCAAAAATGGGGTAACTGAAAAGGATAAAATTCTTCTGGAGGGTATTCGAAAAGTAAAAGATAGGGACAAGATTACCTACACTTATGAGGCTCCAGAATCGGTTCTTCCCAAATTAAAAGTATATGTTGAATAGTGCAGCTGTTTAAAATCTATCAAAATGTTCAGTAAGTTCATTCAAAGACCAGTATTAGCCATAGTGTTATCACTTGTCATTCTGTTTATTGGCGCGCTGTCTATCACAACCTTACCGACTTCACAATTCCCTGAGGTTGCCCCCCCGGTGGTTATGGTTAGTGCATCTTATCCTGGTGCAAGTGCAAAATCACTGGCGGAATCGGTAATCATTCCTTTAGAACAGTCCATAAATGGAGCTTGGGGTATGAGGTATATGACCTCTGATGCCACCAGCGCCGGAGAGGCGAATATTCAGGTTGTTTTTAATCCAGGTACAGATATAACCCAAGCATTGGTTCAAGTCTCCAATCGTGTCCAACAGGTAACCAATAGGCTGCCAATACTGGTGCAACGGGAAGGGGTAGTTATTACTCCAGTAATCCCAAGTATGCTCATGTATGTCAACCTTTATAGTAAGGACAAGAATGCAAACATGAAATACTTGTTCAATTATGCTGGTGTAAATATGGTTCCTGAACTTCAACGCATCAATGGTATTGGACAAGTAAGGATATTAGGGAGTAGGCAATACGCCATGCGTGTTTGGTTAAACCCCGATCGCATGCGTGCTTACAACGTTTCGCCTGATGAGGTCATGGAAGCACTTAGTGATCAAAGCATGATCGGAAAGGCCGGAAGAATAGGCAGAGGGGACAGCAAGCAAGCAGAGGCGCTTGAATTCGTATTGACATACACAGACAGATTTAATGATCCTCTACAATATGAGAATGTGATCATCCGGTCTAATTCCAATGGTGAAAACTTACGATTGAAAGATTTGGCGACCGTTGCTTTGGGAAGTGAATACTATGATATTTACTCCAGTATGAACGGGAATCCTTCGGCTGCAATAGTCTTAAAACAGACTTATGGAAGTAATGCAAGCGCGGTGATTGGAAAGGTGAAAGAAAAACTGGATGACTTGAAGAAATCGTTTCCGCCAGGAATGGATTATGAGATCAGTTATGATGTTTCTAATTTCCTCAATGCATCGATCGAAAATGTTTTACATACACTCAGGGATGCCTTCATATTGGTGGCAATTGTCGTATTTATTTTCCTTGGCGATTGGCGTTCTACCCTTATTCCAATTCTGGCAGTTCCCATCTCATTGATAGGGGCCTTTTTCTTCATTCAAATTTTCGGGCTCACCATTAATATGATTACACTTTTTGCATTGGTGCTCTCTATTGGTATTGTGGTAGATAACGCCATTGTCGTTGTCGAGGCCGTGCATACTAAAATGGAAGAGGAACATCTTTCGCCCTACAATGCAGTATTAAAAGTAATTGGCGAGATTAGTGGGGCGGTGGTCGCGATCACTTTACTCATGGTGTCGGTATTCGTACCAGTGGCCTTTATGACTGGTCCTGTAGGTACATTCTACCGGCAATTTTCCATTACCATGGCTTCTTCCATCGTGCTTTCGGGTTTTGTGGCACTTACGGTAACGCCTGTTCTCTGTGCGATGATTTTGAAAAACAACCATGGAAAACCAATCAGAAAAACATGGATGAACAGATTCATCAACAGCTTTAACCGTGGATATGAAAGTCTTACCAGAAAATATGTTTGGCTGTTGCGATTAATCGCTCACCGAAGGCTCATCACGGTTGGCTTATTCATACTATTTTGTTTAGGGACATTCGTAATCAGCAACAATTTACCTTCAGGTTTTATTCCAAGTGAAGATCAGGGGATGCTTTATGCCATCATTCAAACACCTCCGGGCTCAACACTGGAAAGAACCAATGACTTATCGGAAAAATTAGTAAAAGTGATTAATGAGGTGGAAGGTGTTAAATCGGTTTCTTCAATAGCTGGCTATGAGGTACTGACTGAAGGTAGGGGTTCAAATGCAGGTACTTGTCTGATCAACTTGGAAACCTGGTCGAAGCGTGAACACAACGTAACTGAAATTATTGCGGAGCTAGAAGAAAAAGCGAAGTCTATTCCCGGCGCAACCATCGAATTTTTCGACCCGCCAGCATTGCCCGGCTTTGGTGCAGCAGGTGGTTTTTCACTGCAGTTGTTAGATAAAACCAATAGCGGGGATTACAAACAGCTTGAAAAAGTAACTACTGATTTCATGAATGAAATGAGAAAGCGCAAGGAATTAACGGGCTTGTTTACATTTTTCAGCGCTAATTATCCGCAATACGAAATCTCTTTTGATAACCAAGTAGCGATGCAAAAAGGAGTAACCATCGGCAATGCCATGAACACCCTTTCTATTTTTGTAGGAAGTACTTATGAGCTAGGTTTCATTAAATTTCAGCGTTTTTTCAAGGTATTTGTTCAAGCTGCACCCGAATACAGAAGACTTCCAACGGATATCATGAATCTGTACGTGAAAAACGATCGGGATGAAATGGTTCCTTTTTCGGCATTCATGAAAATTACCAAGAAGCAGGGTGCCAATGAAATCAACCGCTACAACATGTACAATACGGCCGCTATTAGAGGTGGCCCTGCTACCGGGTACAGCAGTGGTGAGGCCATTAAAGCGGTGCAAGAAGTGGCTAGCAAAACACTGCCTTACGGATATGACATCGATTGGGCGGCGCTTTCTTATGATGAAACCCGCCGCGGAAACGAGGCTATTTATATTTTCATTGTTGTGTTGGTGTTTGCTTATTTTGTTCTAGCCGCACAATACGAAAGTTTCATTTTACCTTTGGTAGTTATTTTCTCACTGCCGCCAGGTGTTTTTGGTTCCTTTCTAATGATTAAGGCAATGGGGCTGGCCAACGATATTTATGCTCAAGTAGGGTTAGTGATGTTGGTTGGTTTGTTGGGTAAGAATGCCGTATTAATTGTTGAATTTGCCGTACAAAAGCAACTACAGGGATCAACCGTTCTTGAAGCTGCCATAGAGGGCTCTAAGGTACGATTCAGACCCATTCTGATGACATCATTCGCTTTTATTGCGGGCTTGATTCCATTGGTTTATGCACATGGCGCTGGCGCTATTGGCAATCGTACCATCGGTTCATCGGCGCTTGGCGGTATGATATTCGGAACAATTTTCGGTGTCATAATCGTTCCCGGATTGTACTACATTTTCGGCACTTTAGCCCATGGCCGCAAGCTTATTAAAAATGAAGA
>JBBRGN010000046.1:0-21704 GCA_038240665.1 Chitinophagales bacterium
ATTGAAATGGCAATGCGAGCAACCTGGGTGATCCAGGGTTTGGGCATATTCAAAATAGAAAAGCTCCAAGCCTCGCTGTTCTTCATCAGTAGGGAAATCTTCTTTACCCCAAATAAGGCGATCGTAACGGGAGTTGGCACTGATCAAGGTACGTTCAAATTGAGCAATGGCTTTGACGACCATGCTTCGATTGATTTCTACTTTTTTATTGATCCCAAATGCGCTGCGAAAAAGTTGTGGATAAGATTTGTGTCTGCGCAGTTTGATTTCAATGTTAGCCCAGGTGTCATCCATTTCTAAGTGGTCTTCGATAGGAAAAAGGGCTTGATCCTCTAAATTAGGCGACCGACCATCCCAAAACATCCCTTGAAAATTGTAGATGAGGTTAGTCAGCGACATAGCGCTGCGTTTTCCAAGCATGCCCCGGATCCCCGGACTCAGCGCATGGCCATCCGTAAAGGCAAACTCTTGCTTGTGGCACCCGGCGCAAGCCAGCGTGCTATCGCGCGAAAGGATGGGATCGTAAAACAGCATCCTGCCTAGAGCGATGCCTTCTTGAGTTAAAGGATTTTCTGCGGATACGGGAGCTCGAGGCATCCAGCGTGGCGGATCCAAAGTCACCGGCGTAGGTTGATACAGTCCAGTGAGGGAATCGTCCACTGGTTTGACTTCCATGGATGCCTTTTTTTCTTCCTTGCAGGATCCAATCATCATAAATACCGAGAAGATCAAGATGGAATACCGCATTGCCTTATTTATTTGATAAAGACTTATCTGTCAATGTATGCAAAAATGCGATCAAATCCGCTTTGTCACGTTTTCGAAGGTTCAAAACGCGCACGTTGGGGTTTAAGTTGTCGGCAAAATGACCGCCACTGGCATAATGATCAATAACTTCTTCTAGGGTTTTAAAACGGCCATCGTGCATGTAGGGGGCAGTTAGGGCTATATTTCTCAAAGTAGGTACTTTAAATTTCCCTAAGTCGTAACGATTGCCGGTAATACCGCCTCGACCAGGATCCTGAAAGTGTTCTAATTGATCCACCTTATCTATACCATTGTTTTCATAGGCTAGGTTGGTAAACAAGGGATCAACATGACAATGGTTGCATTCAGAAAAAGGCAGATCTGGAGAGGCGTCAAAAAAGATTGTCCAGCCTCTTTTTTCTTGAGTCGTAAAAAGCGCCTCTTTTCTCATTACCCGATCAAACTTGGCATTGGAGCTGATCAAAGTTCGTTCATATTGTGCCAGCGCCCTGGCCGTCAATACACTGTCGATTTCCGAGCGCTTTTTGATGCCAAAGGCTTGCCGAAACAAGGCAGGATAGGCTTGATGTTTACGTAACCTAGCTACAACTTGTGGCCAATTCGCCGCCATTTCCAAGGGATTGGTTACGGGTTCGAAGGCCTGTTGCTCCAAATGCTCGGCTCGACCGTCCCAAAAGAGACCTTTATAATGGTAGCTTACATTGAGTAAAGATGGGGCGCTGCGTTTGCTTTTTTTTCCCTGTGTACTCGTACTGAATGGCATGCCATCGGTGAATGCCAGCCTAGATTGATGGCAAGTGCCGCAACTCATCGTAGAATCTCCAGAAAGGATAGGATCAAAAAAAAGTTTGCGCCCCAAAGCTACTCCAGCCTGGGTAAGGTGACCGTATGGAAAAGTTGGAAAAGGTGGAAAACCTTGGGGAGGAGCAATAGCTAGGGTATCTGGTAAAAAAGGAATATGGGTCAGGTCTTCCTTTGATTGAATGATTACTTGACAAGAAAGGAAAAATAAAAAAACGCCCCAAACCAACCGGATGGAAATAAGCGAAATTGTTGGTACTTGCTTGAACACGGAAGCTACAGTTATAAAGGTGCCTGCCACTCTAGAGCATTCAAGAGGTTGTCGGCAAAAAACTTGGCCAACACTTTATCGTTGGTATGATCTTGGGTGACTTTACGAAAATCCACAAATTGGCTACCGCCAATCGCTAATACCTTATGCAAATCCACTTTGAGTTCCAGATTGCTCTCGCCTGGTTTCAAAACGATGTTTTTGAAGAAAGTCTTTTTGCGATAAAATTCGTTACCACCAATATGAAAGGTCAGTTTTTCAGCAAACTTCCCATCGCCAATTACATCTGCATTGCCTTCTAATTTGGTAAAAACATAGCCTAGTGCCCAAGACCAATAATTGTCGTCGAGAGGATGTGGCGGCGTATAACTATTGGGGCTGGTGGCGTTGAGCCGGGGTGCTACTCCAATGCCTACGCGCAAACCTTTATAAGTTCCAGCAGGAATGTCTTTAAAAGTAAAGCGGATGCCTTTAGTAGCTGCATCTGGGGATTGAACGTTGCGAAAAGTTGCCAAAACGATCTCGCTGAGTTTTACACTATCCGCGTCGTCGCGGCTTTCTTTGAGTAAAACAATATCCGAAAGATAGAATTGAAAATTTTGGAGCCGCAGTTTCATACCAGCATCGTAAGAGTAGGTCTGGTTGTACATTTGTAGCGGCAAATCGTCAAAAGTGCTTTTAACGGTAAAATTGACGTCAACCTTGGTCGTTTCGTCTTTTTTTTCGGTACAAGAAAAAAACAACAACATCGCCAAACTGGCCAGCCAGCTTAAATGCATTTTCATATTTTTTGATTATATGGCCCTTCCTAATTTACGCAATTATTGACTCTTCGATACGGAAATAAGTTGAAAAGATTGCGGCAAATTGGCCACTACCTTAGCTGCAATGGCGTCCACATTGTCGGTTTTGACATTGACACCTTTGAACCAAAGCAGGTGATCTACCCGCATAATTACATTAACGCCAAAACCCTGCGGGATGTTGACACTGATGGGTTTTTCGATGACAATCAGATTGGAACTGTTGTTGATCAAAATCTCAATGGGATCAGGTGAAGCATTTCCTGGATTGCGTTGCAACACAAAGCGGCTAAAATTATACCCCAGTACCGGGCTGCGGTACATCACAAAGTTGCTCGGGGCTCCGAGTGGATGCCCTAATGCATACCTTGCCGGGTTGGATTTATTGGCCAATCCAGTTACACCCAACGTAAACCGGAGCTTGGTAAAATCACCGGCTTTTCGAAAAGTACCAAAGGTGGTAGTGGAAAATGGTCCTGGGTTAGCGATGATTTGGACGTTGTTTTCTACGGTGGTACGCAAGGTATCGCCCAATCCTAGTGGGACGAAAACCGGGAGTTCCTCCAACATCTTTATGGTATCGCCTTTGGTATTGATGAGCCAAAAGTTAGAAATATAAAAGCGGAGTTCTTGAAAAGCAAAAGGATTGCCTCCCGCGTCGGTATAGGTAGAGAACACTGCTGGAGAAGTTGAGGTAGCTGGCGCAAAAACAATGATGCTATCACGGCCAGGCTGAATGGCGCGGTGACGGATCTCCAACAACATTTTAGGATAGGTACAGCAGTCGGAGCATCTTTTTTCCGCTGCTAAATCGTAGTTGCTGGCAAAACCATCAAAACAGCCTTCGCGGCGATCGGCGCAAGCGCCCAGCAACATCGAAAACAATGGAATGAATACGCCTAAACGAATACTCCAAAAAAAATACACTAGGCTATTTTTTTGACTCCCCTTCATTTTTATCGCGCTGTTCCTTTTCATAAGTTTTCAACAACTGTTTGATGATTTGTTTGACTTGCGAGGAGAACTCTTTATTCAACATCCAGTTGTAGTACTGCTTATCATTGTACAAAACCTCCCCTACTGGCTGCCCCATGTATTTGCCAAAATTAAATACTACCTCCCCGTTGGGGTCTTGTCGCAAACGCTGGGTGG
Source organism: Chitinophagales bacterium (assembly GCA_038240665.1). Lineage (GTDB taxonomy): Bacteria > Bacteroidota > Bacteroidia > Chitinophagales > Saprospiraceae > Haliscomenobacter. The sequence goes on from JBBRGN010000046.1 coordinate 3,796, forward strand.
CATCTAAAAAGCGGTTGTCGTTGGTGAATTCGTGTAAAATGGCCACATCCTTTTTGATGGGCGATTCTTGCTTAATTCCATCCTCATCAATAAAATCAACGCCATCGTATCTGGTTAATTGTCCTTGAAATACCGCGATGGTAGCTTTTACATCGGCAAGCGCATCGTGTGCATCCTGCATGTCTTCGTTGCAGTAAAATTTGTGTGCTGCCTTCAGGGTACGCGGTTCCATCTTGTAAAAAATCCGCTGTACATCGATGGTTCGGCGTTTGGCAACATCAAATTCCATCCCTACCCGGGCAAATTCCTCAATCAGCATGGGAATATCAAACCGATTGGAATTGTAACCTACCAAGTCTGCATCACCTATAAAATCCCATATTTTTTGAGCAACTTGCTGGAAAGATGGTTTTTTGGCCACATCCTTAGGCGAGATACCGTGTACCATCATCGCTTCTAAGGAGATAGGAATCCCCGGATTAATCAGCATCGACAGTTCCTGGGGTTCATTGCCATTTTTAAAGTACTTGATAATGGCCAATTGTACGATGCGATCACGCACTACGTTCAAACCCGTTGCTTCGAGGTCAAAAAAACAAATATCGCGTTCAAGCTTTAGATCCATCATTTTTAGTAGATTCAAATAAATTAATCAAAAGGGTTGGTTATCTGTTGATTAGCGATGGTGCAATAAAATGTGGATTGCCAAGTTGGAATCTTCCCCCTTGGCAATCAAGCCAAATTTTAGCAATGTAAGTATAGCTTTTTTTTATACACTGGCACTAAAAAGCACCAATCCTTACTTGTCCATAACGCCTTCCTGGATGGCTTCTTCTTGATAACCATGTAATTGGATGGGTGCGGCCTTTTTGCGCAAACGAATGTTCAACGCTTCTACAAAAAGGGAAAAAGCGATGGAGAAATACAAATATCCTTTCGGAACTGTACCGATTTCCGAACCAGCAATGTGCAAATCACCCAAGTGAGCACCTTCGGCAATCAGCATAAATCCAATGAGAATCAAAAAAGACAAGCCCAACATCTGTATGGTAGGGTGCCGGTTCACAAAACGCCCCACTGGTCCAGCAAAACCCATCATAATCAGGATGGAGATCACTACAGAACCAATCATGATCGGTAGATTGTTGGTGAGGCCTACGGCAGTCAAAATTGAATCAAAAGAAAAAACGATGTTGATCAAAGCAATTTGAACAATCACCTGATTAAGCGAAGAATGTATTTTTGCACCTTGATTGAGGTCGTCATCAATGGCGCCAGGGCCTTCCAATTTATGGTGAATCTCGTTGGTTGCCTTGTACAGTAAAAACAATCCGCCGGCAATCAAAATTAAGCTCTGACCGGTAAATCCTGCTTGCACCCAACCCCAATCAATCTGAATCAAGGGTTTTTGCATCGCAATCAGATAAGAGATACCAAAAAGAAGGATGATGCGAAAAAGCATGGCCAATAACATACCGACATTCCGCGCTCTAGCCTGATCTCCTTCGGCCAATTTGTTGGCAGCGATAGAGATAAAAATGATGTTGTCCACACCGAGCACGATTTCCAAAAATGTCAAAGTCACCAAGCTGATCCAGACTTGTGGGTCGGAAAAATTGGGAATCAAAAAAGTAGCATTCGCTTCCATTGGTAAAAGTTGTATTTTTATTTTGCAATGTTAAGAAAAAACTGGCTTATTCAGAATAGCTGCTATAGTTTCCCTTACTTTTGGAATCATAACCATTTGCACCGATGAAATACCGCACACTCAGCCAAGAAGAACTGGTTCCGCTCGAAGCTGATTTCGTAAAGTTTCTTGCTGCTCAAGGCATTAGCAATGATTTATGGGCTCGCATGAAAGGAGAATCCCCGCTCCAAATCAATGAATTGATCGAGGATTTCTCGCATGGCGTTTGGGAGTCTATTCTCCAGCGCATTGAATACCTTGAATTTCGAAGCCCTAAAGATATCAAGACCTTCCAATGTTTACCCGATAAAATCGTCTTGCGCGGTTTGCAAATCGACGGAACAATAAAATTTGACTTTACCGTTGATGCCCTATCCCCTGAAAAACTGATTGAACTCCAAAAAAGCGGCCTATCTATAAAGGTCTATCGAGCAGAAAAAAACTACCAAAATAATGACCGCAATCTGGAATTGTTTCAGATGCTCGAAAATGGCGCTACCATCGACAGCCAAGGGATTCTTTTTCAAGCGCTTGGCCCCAACTCAAGCGATGTAGGCGCGTAAGGGATTTGGTTAGCCTGCTGACAATCGACTGTTTTTTCGCTGCTTTTAGCTTCTACTGTGCTTAGTTTTTCCAAGATTTACAGGGATTTCAAACAATGGTTCGGAATTAGCTTTCGTTAACTCCCTGAATTGCTGGCTGGTTTAGTCAAATTTCAAATACGGTTTTGAAAGATACTTACAGGAAAAGCAGCTATATCCTGCAAGCTTCCGTCTAAAGAGGTGTTTGAATAGAAATTCAAGTTTTATTGTTTGCATCCATCTAAATTTCAAATACATGACACGAATTGCTTTAATAATCAAACTTACCAGTTTGTTTCTTTTGATTGGGGTCACCCTTTCTGCCCAGAGGTACTTTACCCGCGAAGGCAAAGTATTCTTTAATGATACCGCTCCTACTTCACCTGAAAAGATTGAAGCGAATGCCAAGGCGGGCGTATTGGTAGTTGATATCGCTACTGGAGCCATCGAAATGGCAGTTTTGCTGAAAGGTTTTTTATTTGAAAAAGCGCTGATGCAAGAACACTTCAACGAAAATTACGTAGAATCCACGAAGTATCCCAAAGCTACTTTTAAAGGTAAATTGGAAAAACCTGAGGCGGTCACCCTTACCAAAGACGGTATATATGTAGCGAATGTAAGCGGAACAATGGATTTACATGGCGTTACCAAACCTTTGACAACTACCGCTACTTTTACGGTAAAAGGTGGAAAAATTGTGGCTACTGCCAATTTCCCCCTGATATTGACGGATTATAAAATTGAGATTCCTTCACTGGTAGCAAATAAACTGGCCAAACAAGCTGCGGTAACCATTACAGCAAATTTGGCATTGCTCAAATAAATCGAGTCGAGTCAAGGGGCTAGTTGGATTTTTTTAACCAACTAGCCCCTGACAAATGAGTTATTTATTGTTGAATCATTCCTAAGGCTCGACAATAGTGCCTATTAACCCAAAAAAATCAACAGACGATGATTACAAAAAAAGATCTTCACAACAGCTTTTTTATATTGACTTTTTTTGCGCTGGTACTCGCTCTTGGAAGCTGTAATTATGACAGCCTTGGTGATTTCACTAATACGCCTACTGGTGGAGGCAAGTGCGATACCGCTCGTACCATTACCTATACCAAAGATATTCAACCTTTAATGGTATCCTCTTGTAACAGCAATTCTCGATCTTGCCATGCTGCTGGAAACTTCAATGGTGCTACCCTTGATACCTACACAGGTGTTAGCAGCTCCGTTCGAAGTGGAAAATTTTTAAGCTCCATCGTTTGGGATGGCAAAGCCAGCCGTATGCCGCAGAGTGCCAGTAAACTAGACAATTGCACGATAGCGAAAATCAAAAAATGGATCAGCAAAGGCTATCCAAACAACTAAGGTTTAAGCAATAATAAGTTGCCATTTTGTTTTATACACAAAAGTGGTTAATTATTGTTGGATCATTCCTAAGTTAGCCTTTGAGTCTGATTTTTTCGCAACACCACCTAATCCTTTCTTCAATGAAAAAAGTATTGATTGTCATCGCGGTTTTGGCCGTCATTGGTGCCGCTTATGGCTATTATCTGTGGAACATGCCTCAAGAAAACATGATGAATAAAAAAGCAGATTCATCGGTTTCAGCAACCCAACTTTTTAAAGATTTTTCAGCTAACGAACAAGCTGCTAATGCCAAATACCTCGGTAAAGCAGTGGCCGTAACGGGGGTAGTAAAATCAGTTGAAAAAGAAGAAACCGGAGGAGGCGTACAGGTTGCGCTCGAAACTGGCGATAGCTTTGGTGTGGTATGCGAGCTAGATCCACTTTCCAAACATCCGCGCATGGATTTCCCGGTTGGGGGAAAGGTTACTTTTAAGGGTAATTGTACTGGCTTTAACTTTGATGTACAACTGACCCGCTGCGTCGAGTTAAAAAAACAATAAATTATAAAGGCGTTTTTTTAAACCTTATTTTACTACGGGGTTTAAAAGTACACTGTTCCATAACCCTTCCTTAAAGATTTAATCTAACGACAATGAAATACTTCAACTTATTTTTCTTGGTTTTTGCTTTATGGCAAACCAATATGGATGCTCAAAAACCTGGTGATACGGATTTATTGAGCAGCGTAGGCGGACTTGAAGATAAAAACTCGCTTACTTCCGCTACTTTTAAAGGCACACGCATCATCAATTTCCATACCGTGGAAGTTGCTGGTCGCCGGACGCTCGATTTTAGGATTGCCCACCGTTTTGGTTCTTTTAACTCTGGTTGGTACAATTTTTTTGGCATCGATGGCGGCGCTAGCATTCGTTTGGGCTTGGAATACTCACATGACGGTCGTTTCCAGGTAGGGATAGGTCGTACTTCGGTGGGAAAAATGATGGACGGTTTTCTGAAATACCGTTTGCTGCGTCAGCACGACAATGGCGGTATGCCCATTAGCGTCACTTTGTTGACGAATGGTTTTTACACCATCCTCAAAGATCCGAATGTAGCGGCCAACGGATTTGACCGTTATCAAAAGACCAGCAACCGTTTGAGTTTTGCACATCAAATCATCATCGCCCGTAAATTCAGCGATAAACTTTCACTACAGTTGTCGCCAACTTTGATTCACTACAACCAAACCGAGGTAACGAGTGATAAAAACGATGTTTTTGTTTTGGGTGTTGCTGGTCGATATAAAATCAGCAAACGCAGCGCAATCACCGTTGAATATGGCTACCGCCCTACAACCAACTATTCACAAACCAAATATTTCAATACGCTAGGGATTGGTTATGAGTTGGAAACCGGCGGTCACGTTTTTCAAATGTTTTTGACCAACTCGTTTGGTCTGCTGGAATCTCAGTTCCTGACCCGAACCGATACACAGTGGAAAAATGGCGGTATCCGTTTAGGGTTCAACGTTTCTCGGGCATTTACTTTGGGTGCGAAAAAAGCAGCAGGGTATTAATACTCTTCCTTTTTTTTTCAAAAAAAACGCGCGAAAGGGAGTCCCTTTCGCGCGTTTTTTTATCCAACTATAAAAATCATAGATCCAATAGATCTGGTCGTCTTTCCGTAGTGCGTTTGATGGCCTGATCATGTCTCCACTCATCAATGGCCGCAAAATTACCCGAAAGTAGTACGGGCGGCACTTGCCAGCCCCGAAACACTGCCGGACGCGTATAAACTGGCGGCGACAAAAGACTATCTTGAAAAGAATCGGAGAGGGCCGAGGTTTCATCGTTGAGCACGCCAGGCAGTAATCGACCGATGGCGTCAACCATCACTGCCGCAGGAATTTCTCCACCCGACAACACGTAATCGCCAATGGATACTTCCAGCGTAATGAAATGCTCGCGAACCCGTTCGTCAATTCCTTTGTAATGCCCGCAAAGCAGCAGCAAATTTTTTTTGAGCGACAATCGATTGGCCATAGATTGATCAAAAGGTATTCCATCCGGCGTCAGGAAAATCACTTCGTCGTAGGTACGTTGTGATTGTAAATGCTCGATACAATTCGCCAAAGGTTCGGCCATCATGACCATCCCAGCACCGCCGCCAAATTGGTAATCGTCTAGCTGTTTGGATTTTCCTAAACCATATTCACGTAAAGGATGTACCACTACTTCCAACAACCCGCGCTGCTGCGCGCGCTTCATGATGGAGTGGCTGAGCGGGCTTTCCAGGAGTTCAGGCACTACCGAAAGGATATCGATTCTCATGCCGAAGAAAGCTTTTGAGGAGGAGTGAGGAGTTTCCGGTTTCAGCAGGGTTACTGAAACCGGAAACAACAACCCAATATTAGTTAATCTTGATCAATTCTACTTCAAAAACCAGCGTAGAGTAAGGCCCAATATCTTGGCCAGCACCACGTTCGCCATATGCTAAATCAGAAGGGATGAACAGTTTCCACTTGGAGCCCATAGGCATCAATTGCAAACCTTCTACCCAACCTGGGATCACCTGGTTTACACCAAAGTTTGCTGGTTCACCGCGTTCAACCGAGCTGTCGAAAACTGAACCATTCAACAAGGTACCGTGATAGTGAACCGTTACTTTATCCGTAGCTTTTGGTTTAGGTCCGGCACCGGGAGTTAGGATTTCGTACTGCAAACCACTAGGCAAAGTCACTACGCCAGCACGTTTGCCATTCGTAGCCAGAAATTCCTTGCCTTCCGCAATGGTTTTTTCGTATTTCTTAGCCTGCATCCCTTGCATGGCAGTCTGTACGATATTGTTGGCTTTCTCCACTGCCTTGTCTTTTTCTACCTGCGGCATCTTTTTCAAACCTTCTTCAAGGCCTTTGGCCAAAGAATTGCCATCGATGGTTTCTACTCCTTGACGGATTAAATTTTGGGCAATCAAGATCCCAAAGCTGTAGCTCAATGAGTCCATTTTTGTTGTTTTTGGTGTTGTAGGAGCTGCTGGTGTCGGTGCCATTTTTGGTGCCGTTTTCGGAGCTGCTGTTGTCGACGCCGTTTTTGGAGCTGGAACAGGCTTTTTTGCTGGGTTCTGAGCAGCCAAGCCAAATGCCAAGGTCACCATGGCCAAAACTGTAAACAAGATTGTTTTCTTCATTTTATAGATTCTTGTAGGTAAACTGCAAATATTTTTTCCCGCTAATGACGAAATCAAGCGCGTTTTATTTTGTCGACGCCGGATTTAAGCCTGAATGGGGCGTTTTTTAGCGATCAGCAGACAAAAGTAGCGTTTTTTCGTGTTTTTCACTGTTTTCTACAAAAATCATTCAATCCGCTGCAGGCTCTTCACCCCAACGGTACGCATCTAGTTGGAAACCAGCTAAATCCAGTACTCGATCCACCACGGTTGCCGCTATTTCGGTGATGGTTTGTGGTTTGGAATAAAAGGAAGGAGACGCTGGGCAAATGATGCCGCCCGCTTCCGTTACCAGTTTCATGTTGTTGATGTGGATGAGGCTAAAGGGCGTATCGCGGAGTACCAATATCAAACGGCGGCGCTCTTTGAGGATCACGTCGGCGGCGCGCGTGGTCAGGTCATTGGAGATGCCGGAAGCGATCCGTCCCAATACCCCCATAGAACAGGGGCAAACAATCATGGTATCGTACTTGGCAGAACCCGAGGCAAAAGGAGCCATAAAGTCGTTTTTTTCGAAAAAATCGAAGCGATAACGCTCAAAATCTCGATTCTCTAGCTCATATTCCCAGTTGAAACGCGCGTTGTCACTCATCACCACACCAATTTTCTCCCATTGGGGCTGGAGCTCGACCAATCGATCCATCAACACTTTTGCATAGATCGATCCGCTGGATCCACCTATCGCCACCACGACTTTTTTCTTCATTTGTTGGTTTGGTACACAACTCAATTGTACATCAAGCGTTAAAATTTATTAATTTTCCAGCTTTGACGACCGATTTTTTTTTACAGATTCATTCTTTATTAAATCAATTACGATGAAAAAAGTTTTGCTGGGCGGTTTGCTACTCGTTTTTGGAGTAATCGCCTTATACGCTTTTGTAGTTCCTACGGTACAGCCCGCTAAAGCCCTAATCCCTGAGGCAGCTGCTTTGGAAACCCCCATCAAGTGGTATACCTGGGACGAGGCTTTGGAAGCCAACAAAAAGGTAAAGAAAAAAATGTTCATTGACATGTACACCGACTGGTGTGGCTGGTGCAAAAAAATGGATGGATCTACGTTTAAAGACCCTAAAGTAGCCGCTATGATGAACAAATATTTCTATGCGGTAAAATTTGACGCGGAGCAGAAAAATGCCATCAACTACGGCGGTCAGACCTTTAAATACGTGGCTCAAGGCAGTCGCGGCGTTCATGAATTGGCTTATGCCCTTTTGGATGGTAAGTTGGGTTATCCTTCCTTTGTATACCTCAACGAAAAACAGGAGCGGGTAACCGTTTCTCCTGGTTACAAAACCCCCGAGCAGATCATCCCTGAATTGGAGTTTGTGGGTGCCGGTTTTTATACCAAAATGGATTACCAAAAGTTTTTGGCGCAGAAAAAATAGAATTTGAGCTAGGGTGGAGACCCGATGAGTCGCGTCTCTACCCGCCCAATGCTTCCAAATAACGCTCCACATATTCTTCCATAAGCTTGCGTTTGTATTGCATCACAAACCGTGGATGCGGCAAGGGAATGATTTCCTTAAAGTAACCTTCTTTGGCATTTAGCTCCTGAAAAAAATGGGCGTTTTTACCCTCGCCCAAACAAATGCAACGATCGGTACGCATACCACAATTTTTGATCAATGCGGTCAAATGGGTTTTAATCAGCGGCGTTACTGCCGTTTGTAGCTGCTTTTCGTCATAGTAGTTGTAGTTTTTTCCCTGTTTTACAAAACCCAAGGGGCAAACGGAGTTGAGGAAAAAACGCTCATAAAATACCCCTGGGCCGCCAAAAGCGTTGATTACGGCATAGATAAATTGTGCCGACAGTTCTGGTTTTTTGGGAAATGGATTGACGATGCCCAATTCCTGCTCCAAACGTAAGGGATCGGTAAAAGCTACATTGGTGATGCCGCCGCCAAAACGCCCTGGGTTAATGCCCAATACCAGCGTGCGCGGGGTATCATCGGCATAAAAACGCTCCAAAAAAGTTTGAAAAATGGGTACCGAAGCTGGATGTTCTTGAAAAGGCAACAACCACTCCACTTCCGGCGGGATAAGGGGCAGGTTTTGATCGATGTTTTGGAAATGCTGGAAAAGGGCAGTAGAGATCATGCGGCGATTGCAGTTGATGATTAGACGAACTGCAAAGTACGTGAACTTGAAGATTAGAGCGAACAAAATTAAAATTGAAAAATTTTGAACGCCTTCAGTCCTGCTTGACGAAAGGCGTTCAAAACACCGATAAGTGCTATTCCTTGATCAACTTCTGAGTGTACGCTTCTCCACCTTGCGCGATGCGGATGATGTACTCCCCAGTGGGTTGTTTGCTTAAATCAATCTGACCATTGAAATACCCGTCAAAGTTGTTGAGCATTTGACTGTAAACTTTTTGGCCACTCAGGTTAAAGATTTCGATGTTGGTGGCTTTTCCTCCAGCGCGAAAACTTAAATTGAATAAGCCGTTGCTGGGGTTGGGCGCTGCTTTGAAATCTTGCAGTTTAAGGACGTTTGAATCATTCGTTTTGTCTTCTTCTAATTTGAAGCGAATCGGAAGATTGAATTGTACCCGCACCGTTTTTCCATTTTGCAGTCCAGGGTTCCAATTGGGCATAGCATTCACGACTCGGAGCGCCTCTTCATCACAGCCAAAACCGATCCCTTTTACAACGTTGGCATTGCTGATAAGACCATCTTTTTCTACAATGTAGCGGATAATCACCATGCCCTCAATCCCTTTTTCACTAGCTTCAGCCGGATATTTAAGATTAGAACCTAGAAACTTAAACATTTCTTCAAAACCACCTTTGTAGCTTGGAATTTTTTCAACTTCGGTAAAGACTTCCGTTGGTATCGGGGCAGTCGAGTTATGATTGTTAACGCTGTTTCCATTAGTATCATCACTCACTTTATGACCTTCGACTACAAGTATGGGGAGTTCAAGCGAATGAGATTTAGTTGGTTCAATAAGTTTAGGTTTGGAACCTTTGTCTTCCAATAAGAACTTAATAGGAAGTACCATATTAACATTGACCCTATTCCCGCGCTGTACGCCGGGTTGCCATGAAGGCATCGATTTCACTACCCGCAAGGCTTCGGCATCAATTTCTGGACTTACTCCTTTTAATATTTTGACATCATTAAGTACTCCATTGTCGCCTACTATAAACCCCACGGCCACCATGCCTTCTTGGTTGTTTTTTCTGGCATTGGCTGGGTAACGGATATTCTTTCCCAGGTACTGAAACATCGCTTCCTGTCCGCCGGGAAATTCCGGCATGTTTTCTACCACACAAAATACCTCGATAGGAATACTGTCCAGCGGATTGAGGTGTTTAAAATCTGGTTTATTGCTAGATTCTCGTATTTCAGCGCAAGCATTGTCGACCATTCTTTTTACAGTTATCCCCGGAAGCCCGACATCGGATGCTTCGCTAAGCCGGATGTGTGCAAACAAAATGCCCAGACCAACTATTAAAGGCAAGGCAAAAACGTATTGCAACTGGGCAACACCCTGCGTTTTTTTTCTCTTCATCATGTTGATGCGTTTTTTGAGTTGTGATGTTGAAAAATGATTTACCAAAGCAATCGATGGTCCGGACAAAGATTGCTGAATCAATAAACGACCGTAAGTACTGCGGTTGGCTGTTTTCAGCACCGCCGCATCGGCCAGATATTCGTGCACGTCTCTTAATGCATGGGAATATAAATAAGCCAGTGGATTGAACCAACACAAGGCCTTGATCAGTTCGCTAAGGAGCACGTCGATGCTGTGGCCTTGCAAAATGTGGGTCTTTTCGTGTTGCAACATACAGGCGTCCTCAAGCGCCTGATCTATCCTTTCGGCAGGCCAAAACAGGTAATGAAAAAAGGAAAAAGGCGTCTTGACCTCGGTACTGTATACCAAAATATAATTGCCATGACGTTGTTGGCTCCCCCGGCGGTAAAGTCGGTACAGCTGGTACAACCCTACTGCAAAACGCAATAAACAAAAGACTACACCTGCCCAATAGATCCACAACCAAATATTCCAATTGTTTGCAACCGTAGCTCTAACCGTGAATTCTGGCAACATAAAAGGCTGATTGACCAGCTTATTTGCTCGGATTACTACTTCAGGCAACCAGTTGCTTTGGGCGGCGCTTGAATGTACTGGAGCGCTAAGGGTTATGCGCAACAAGGGCGCTAGCAAACCCAACATCAAGGTGATCAACAAGTACGAACGGTTGAGTCGAAAAAATGTCGTCTTTTCCAACACCCCGTGGTACAATGCATAGAACACCAACCAACAAAAGGCAACTTTGAGTAGGTAATCCATTTTTTTCTATAAGGATGAATGATAAATGGTGAATGATGAATTTGGCGGGCGGCTTGGCGTGCTTAGGCCCTTTTTTCTTTCCATTCATCGTTCTGATTTACACCTCTCCAATCATGCAAGTAGTAGTAATTCAATAATCCTAATATGACCCTAACGATCCGTTTATCTCGAAGTACAGCTCAAATCTCAAGTTCCCACCAAATTCATCATTTGTCATTCATTCGTCGACTTCCTCGATCAACTTCATCAATTCCTGCAAGTTCAGATCATTTTCCTTGACCAAAAAAGAGACCAAACCGCGCGCAGAACCAGCAAAATAGTCGTCAACCAGTTTGCGAAGGCTTTGTTTGCCATAATCGTCTTTGCTGAGCAAAGGAAAATACTCGTAGGTGCGACCATAAGCTTTATGCCCTACGAAACCTTTGTCTTCTAAAATCCGCACAATGGTAGACACCGAACTGTGAGGCGGTTTCTCTTGCTGGTTCTGCTCGGCGATGTAATCCCGCATGCCGGAAACCGTACAAGGTCCCAAGTCCCAGAGGATGTGCATTAATTCTTCTTCGGCTTTGGTCAATTGCTTCATATTGATCGATCAACTTATTGACACAAGTATATAACGTATTTTTTAGTTAAACAAATTTTTACGTGTTTTTTTGACGTAATTTTACGTTAAGGCTTGGGTTTTGAGAAAAATTATCGGGTAAAAATTAAATAAGTAGCTGAATATAAACTAAATAAGTCCAATCAAGAATTATACAACCGATTGAAAAAATCTAGGGCAAACGCCTGAAAATTGGAGTACTTGTCCCCCAATGGTACAAAATTCAACAACCCTCGCCCCCCTAAAAGGGCCAATTTTTGACTTAAGGAAATTGACAAGCGCCAACCTGAATATTGAACAGTGACGTTAGAGTGCTCTGTAGGGGCAAAATAGGGGTAAATCTAAATTTCATGCGTTTGCCTAGAAAAAATTAAGCTAGCGGTCAAAAAAAAATGGCTAGACTTGGACGAGCGGGGTCCGCCGTTTACCACTGATTTGACCGATTTGAAAGATCCGTGATATATGGCGTAACATCAGCAGTCACTCCGATATGAAATTTCATAAAAAATTCATTTTCCACCTAAACTAAAAAAAAAATTGAGAAATCAAGCCCCAATTGCTCACTTTTACCGATAACTTACATTTAGAAGTTAATGAAAACAAGAATTGTCACTTTTTTTAAAACCACGTACAAATGAAAAAAATCGTTATATCAGTCATCATAATGATTGGTTTTGTAGCCCCTAAACTCTCCGCCCTCAATGGTAACTTTGTGATGAATACGAATTATTCTAAGGTTTTAGATGCCGATAGAGGAAGCGTTAGAAACAATGGTTGTAAACTTCAAGTATGGGACTATGTCCCTAACAGCCCCAATCAAAAGTGGCGGGTAGAAGATATGGGTGGTGGGAAGCACAAAATAACCTGTGTCGCAAGTGACCTAGTGTTAGATGGCAATATTGATGTTTCACGGTCTGGAGATGGGCGACTTTGGGCATCCAATAATGACAATAAACAACGGTGGATTTTGACACCCTCTGGCCCTTATACAGAAAAAGGACAAGGCTATATCGTGAGTAATGCTGTCACCAGTCACATCTTTCAGATATTTTCAGAGGCTGCTGCTATTCGCAACGGGTCAGTCATAAATGTAAGCTCCAGCGACACAGATAAAATTGGGCAGGTGACTCTTTGGTATTTTCAACCCGAAATAAAATTGACGCTCAAAGGCATTTCCTTGGATGGTCTTCACAACAACGATTGTAGCCGGGCTTCTGGCACGGTGCGTGTCGAGTTGTGGACAGCGAATGGCGACGGCAGTGCGGGTGTCTATTATCCTCAGAATTTCCCTAATAATGGGACAATGATGAACTGGGTTGAAGTCCGTAATCAAAGTCCAACAGCGATAACGAATTATGGTACTTTGACCGATTACAACACCATTAATAATGTCAATCAAACCCTTTATTTCCTCATTAACCCCATCTATTTGCTCGACGGCCCTACTTCGCCCGATGCCGCATTGCGTACCAGAGTCTTGGTGCTTAAAGTATTTACGACAATCAATACACACCATAAGTCTTGCGATTTATGTTCCGATTATATGACAGCAGGAGGTATGGCAAGGACTGAAGAACAAACCCTCTACATCAGGTCTGCACTTAATATGAAAAATAGAGGCAGTTTTTCTCGAAAAGATGGACCAATGATAGCGGGACCTTATGTTGGTGCTCGTAGGCGCGACCACATTTTTAGGGTGCATTTTGATTTGGACAAGAACTGAGCCCCCTCGACTTGGACGAGCGGGCTATTGTATACATCTAACTATTATTCCCCCATCTCCTCAATCAAACCAGCCAAAGCCGCATTGATTTTGTTCCGTTCAATCCCGGCTTCGGCATAACTAATGACGCCATTGTGCTCCTGATTGTTGATGCGGTTGAAGCGTGCGGAGAGCAGCAGCACCTGGTTGTTTAGTTCCTTGTCGTTGGGTTCGCTGTGGTCCAACAAACGTTCAATGACCTCGGCGATTTTTCCTTTGCGCAGCAGGTTTTTTAATTGGGTTTGTAGCGGTGTAGTAGGTGAGGTGGCGGGGTTTTTGTCTTTGCCGCCACCGGAGTAATTGTGTACAATCTGTACGTTTTGATTGCCACTGACCACATCATCGCCCAAACGAAAATCACCACCCGCTCTGATGGTTCCCCCTTTGATGATGTTTTTTTCATGGTATGCCTCCCCCGAGGAGTTGCCTTTATCGCCAATGTGGACATTGCCCTGGGCTTCAATGTCCGCATTAGCGATCACATTTTTGAGGCGGATTTTGTGTTGTTCCAAATTGGCCAAACGCTCCTCCAGTTCTTTTACAAAGCTGGCCTGCTCCAGCAAATCCTCCAGTTTCCCCTCGATGAGGGTCTTTTTGCTCTCGGCGCTGCGCGTGGGCTCGGCTAGTTTGGCGGCGGTTTTGGGGTCGTCTACCAAAAACCAGGAGCGGATCCATAGGGTAGAGGCCGTGACGAAGTCTTTGGGGAGTTTTTTGACTTCCTCATTTTCAGTGAGGATGCTGACGATGTAGTCGAGGGCGGTTTCTAAAAGTGGCATTGGTTGTTGTGTTTTAGGTTTAAAGTTCAGAAATGTTTACTGCATTTTAGAGAGGATTTCCTGAAATTTTGTTTCGCCGATGCGCTCGATGATGGCTTGAAGGTACTGCCCAGTAACTTGCACATTGGGCGACCCAATTTGCTGAAAAATTTGATAAGCTTGAATAAAATAAAGCGTAGCGCCTTCTAAATCTTCCCCTTCAAAAGCGATAGTGCCCATGTTGTGTAAAGTAGTAGCCATACCAGCGATATCGCCGATTTGCTGCTGAATGGCCAGACTTTGTTCCAAATAGACCAAGGCTCGATCGTAGTCGCCTCTTGCTTGGTAGATTTGGCTGATATTATTCAAGGTGGTCCCCTCCCCTTTACGGTCGCCGATTTTTTTATCAATTGCGAGGCTTTTTTCATAAAGTTCTAGGGCCTGATCATTTTGGCCAAAGAGTTTTAAAATTGCCCCTTTGTTGAATAGTGCAATGGAAATAAATTTCTCTTCCACATCTTTCTCCAAAACCGCCTGATTCAATTCAAAAGCCTGTGGATACAAACCAATGAGTTGATAATGGCCTTGTATGTTAAAAGATACGCTGGCAAACTGCACCCAAGCTTCCGCCAGTTCAAAATAGTTTTTGGCTAAAATTTCATCACCCCAGCTGGGTTGCTCCTGGAAAAACTCCCCAGCCAACAAAGCCCATTCCTTTACCTTGACTGGATCAATCACCTGCTGCGCCATCCACTCCCTAGTCAAACGATGCACTTCAAAGCGCCCGTCCTTTTCCAAAAAGCACAAAGACCAATCTTGCAAAGCTTGCAGTACAGGATCTAAATCGGCCTCCTCCTCCCCACTCAGCGCCGCTAGTGCGGCCAAAGGGGTCCGGGTAACAAAAACCGCCACGATCTGGAAAATCGCTTTTTCCCGTTCCGTCAAACGTTCGTACACCTTGGCCAGCAGCAAGTTTTCAAACACCTTCGCCTCTACTTGACTGACCTGGGCCCAGCTGAAATTTTTGTCCTTCTTCAGCAGTGCCTCCAGGTACTCGTAGCCACGGGGGTGCCCGTCCAGGCGTTGGTACACCTGCTCGCGCTCGGGCAGGGGGATCGTCCGCAGGGTTTCGGAATAATTGAGCAGGCGGTATTGCTCGGCGTAGCCCATTTTATCCAGGGGCAGGTGTTCGAGCACTTCGGCCAGGTCGCTTATTTTGTAGCGGGTGGTGAAGAGCAGGTGGCAATTGGGCGGGGTGTTTTGGCACAAATGCTGCAAAAAAGCACTCAAAGACGCGCTACCGATGCTGCGCTGGTAGTCCCCGCCTTGGTCGGTTTGAACATCCTCCACGTTGTCGAAGATCAAAATCGTTTTGCGGCCCTGGAGGTAGTTGTCGATCAGCATTTGGAGTTTGTCCAGTACCTCGGTGGAGGGATCATCGAGCACTTGCTGGATTTGTTCGGCCAGGGCGGGGTTGATTTTGGCAAAACGTTGATTGAGCGCCTGGAGGATATGGGCTTCGTTGATCTGGTGGTCTTTTCTAAAAATCAGGGTGCTGTAGCTGTGGTTGTCGTAATTGTCGGCAAAAGCCTCGGCCAGGGTGGTTTTGCCTAGGCCGCCCAGGCCATACAAACAAACGTGCCGCCCCGCCCGAAAAGCCTGGCGCAGCTGGATCAAATACCGTTTGCGGCCAATAAAACCCTCCCCGATCAGGCGGGACTGCCGGGTTTTGAGGAAACTACTGGGTGGGTAAAAATTCTTGAGCAGGTTTTCGTGGTAGGGCAGCCTGGTATCCATCAAAGCCCCCAGGGCCTGGTTTTGATACACCACGGGGGTGAACCATTCGGCAATGTGGAGCAGTTGTGGACTTTGTTCGCGGCGTAGGGTGATGTCCCGGAGCAATTCCTCGCGGGCGTAGGCCAGGGCGCGGGTGAGCGGGAGGCCCTTAGCCAATTGGGTGTACAGCTCGGTGGTGAACACCTTGGCCCCTTCGTCAGTCACGGCAAAACGCATGGCCACTATGCTGGGGATGCCGTAGGCGGCTACTTGTTCGATTACGCCGCCGTCGCTGCCCGCAATGGCCGTTTCGCAGGCACTCAGGATCAGGAGTTTTACGCAGGCGTGTTGGCGCAGGGTTTCGCCCAGGGCAGTGCCGCTGATCTGTTCTTCATCGCCGGCTTCATTTTCAAAATAGAGCACCCCTTTGTTTTGGGCAGCGTGGTAGGCCCCGTGCCCGCTGATGTGTACGATGTCGTGTTGGCGTGCGCGCAGGGCCTTGTCCAGTTCGGTCAGGGAGGCATTGTCCAAAAACTCGATGACGATCCGGGGTTCTTTGTCGCCCGTGGCTTCCAACTGCCCAATGGCTCGAATGAGGCGGGTTTGCTCCTCTTCGATTTGCAACATTTTGCCCCGTTCGTCGAGGTTTTCGGGCAGGGCCGTGAGGAAGAGCATTTTCAGTGGCGCAGCAGTGGCGTGATCGCCTTGCAGGTTGAATTTTTCGAGTGCGGCGATTTTGGTGCGCAGCAGGCCAAAATTGTTGAGGGCCAGGCTCTTTTTGGCCTCCCCCAGTTTGGCGGGAAACAAAAGGGGCAAGGCCATTTCAAAGGGTAGGTTGATGAGGGTTTCATCGTCGGTTGAAATGGCCAGGAGCAGCTCGTCGATGCGTTGCTCTTCGAGGAGTTGGATGAAATTGCTGCAGGCAGTGCCAATTGTGCCTGCAAAAAAAGTGCCGTATATCAGGGTACTCAAGTAGTGCTCCGCTGCTGCTGCGGTATTACTGTTGGGCAGATTCCCCATATCAATACGTGTGGTGGTGCTAATGCTGCGCCGCAGGGTTTGAAACCTCGCCAATTCATCAAACAGGGAGGGGGGAATAGCGATCTCAAGGTCTTCACACCAGTTTTCGCCCGAAGTGGCCAGATTACCCTGGCTGCTGTGTTTGCTTTTGACCGAGAGTTTGGCGCTGTATTGGTTATCGGCTGTTTTGTCGATCCGCAAAAAGAGGATGCTGCCGGACTTGAAATCGCGCTCAATGTTATAGATGATGTCCCCGATGTGGACGTTGCCATCGGCGTGGATGGTGCCGTAGACGATGTTTTTGTGGGTTGGATGCTGTGGCATGGTGTGGTGGAGTTTAAGGTTGATTTTTATACGATTTTTGCTTTTGAGGATATCGATTTTTGCTTTGTGGCGGCGTAATTTTTCATCGCCCAGTCGAAGCGGATCAGTTTTTTTGCCATTTTTAGATGATTGTTGCAAAAATATGATCATTTGAATGGCGCTCAAAGCGGAAACCTTGAAGGTAGATTGATCGCCAGTAAGTTATAAAATCAGATGCTACGACCGGCGGCAGGGCCGCTGGTCATTGTGCCTAAGATCACCTCATTGCTTGATGATCAAATCGCCGCAAGGCTACTTAAGGTTTTCGATAAACGCCTCCACATCCAGTCCCCATTTTCGAATAACAGCCTTAGCCCTTTCAATCGTATCCTGCGCAAATTTCAAATCCCCACCAAAAGGCAATGCCGCCCTTAGCCCCTCCTTCACCAGCTCCAGTGACTGCTCCCGATCAGGCTTATCATCCTGGTAATATTCAGCCAAATTTACCGCAGTATTCGCCACATATGGCTCAAAGGCTTCCGGGTTTTGCTG
>JBBRGN010000047.1:0-21687 GCA_038240665.1 Chitinophagales bacterium
TCCGTCACCATTATCCACACCATACTGGCTCCAGATATTGCCCTGACAAACATGAATGTCTTCTTTTTCAGCCAGGTATCGAAGGTTGTCGGCAGCTAGAAATCCTGCAATGACACTTTTAGGTCGGTAGCCTCCGCCCACCATTGCTGAAACCATTTGCAAGCCCTCATGTAAGTCTCGGTTAACCTGCTCCCGGGTATTGTACATATTGGCAAAATAAGCACCGGGTATAAAGGTGATTTCATCGCCATATTTTTTATGGTATAAAACAACCTGCTGTTTTAAATCCCGATAATTGGTGCGCTGATCTTTTAAAGCAAGCCAACTAAAAGCCCAGGTGATCTTTGCACCCGGCCAACCTTTTTCCACGGCTTCCCTAAAAGCGCGGGCTTCTTCCGGAGAATGAATTGTCGATTCATCGGGCCCTTCAGCCACATCCCGTGACACTTCAATCTGCCTTACCCTCACCACCGTATTGAAGGTAAAAAATCGATTGCCGGAAAGCTGAAGGGCAGTATTTTCTGTTGGCCGGGCTTTGTTATCCGGCTTTTCTTTACACATCCAGAGCGCGACGACCATCAAAAAGGTAAGCAAGGATATAATTTTCATACTGCCAATTTTTATACGGTTTATAATAGCCTACGGCGGTTAATCTGCTCAAAAAATCAGATTAACCGGCCCCAAAAGCCCTGACCTTTGCACCCTGAAGGTCTCCTCACCGATACCTTCTGGTACGCGATCCTTTGTTATGTAGGGTTGATTGGTTTTACAAAATTTTTCCGCGTTGGGTAAACTCATATCACCAGTCAGCCGGTTGATCCACATATTGGTAATTTTTATTTCGAGCTGATTTTCGCCCTCGTGAAGGTAGTCCAGAATGTTTAATCTAAATGGACTGGTCCACAGGATGCCAGCAGATTTTCCATTCACCAGTACTTCGGCAACATCCAGCACTTCGCCCAAATCAAGGGCGATGTTGACGTGATCCTGTAGCAATTGTTCTGAAATCATAAAGCGCTTGGAATACGATGCTGTACCGGAAAAATAATTTATCCCCTGATGTTCATGATCCGTCCAAGAAATGAGTTTGTCAAGTAGTACGGATGCCGGCGCGCCCCATTTTTCCGGAAAAGAAAGCTCCCATTGACCCTTTATTTCCGTTATTAAGGTGTCAGCTCCGCGGTGGTATACTGGCAATGACCTGCTGGCCTGGTTAAACAAGATAAAGCAAGATTCATAGGCAGATAATTGAAGTTTTATTTTGCTTGAATTGCCTATTGTTTTGACATCAGCTATCTTATACTTCACTGCGGTAACCGGATCCCAATATTCAGCTTTTGCATTATTGATTCTGAATACGCAGTCTTCAGCTATGGCTTGATTGGTTCGGTTTCTTACAAAATAGATATCGGTTTTTCCGGCCTTGCGGTGAATAAAATCGAGCCTATTTGCATCACCGCTAAAATCTTTTGCAATGTTTAACCTTGCCAATGCATCGTCGATGCTGATGTTTCTAAAAGCGTCGCCCTTTATTTTTTTTGCTATCTCTGCCTGCTGTATTAAAACTTTGGCTCCTGCAGCGATCATTTTTTCTACTTTCTTCACCACGTCCAGCGGGATATCAGTTCTATCGGGTAGTACCAGCAATTCATACTGTAAACCGTCTGGGAGCGCCAGTTTACCCGCTGACACTTTCATCCGATTGAGCAGTACATCGGTGTTGATGATATCAAAATCATATCCTTTACTCAGACCCTGGAGCCCTGGACTTTCGGGAGATTTTTGGACCTCAGGAAAAAAATTGGGCGCTTTGTCTCCATAATAGTAAGCAACATCCGCTACAAACGTTCCTTGCCTCAACATCAATGAACACCGGGATAAATAGTCCATAAAAGGAGGCGCATACTTCCACCATGTATTGGTAGGATTGATATCGGAACCCGCGTGATACGCCCTTCCTGGCAGTCCATGTTCGGGGCGTGTATTGGAAAATCCATGAACGGTGACCTCGTTTAATCCTTCACAAAAAGCACGATCAACCCATTTTTTTAAATCATGAGGAGCATCTTTCCATCGTCTCCAGGTGGTGAAAGATTCGGCGTCTACGATACCCAGTCCGTAAATATGGGAAGCGCTCGCTATTTGCTTTACCAGGAATAAATTATGCCGGTTGCGAACCCAAAATTCTCCTCTGGGAATACTTACCTGGCCTAACGCTTTCAGGGCATCCACCGGGCAGGAATCCCAGATTGGTGGCCCAGGCCCACCCGCTTCAGCGACCAGCTCAATACCATAATCTGCAAGGAAATCCCGGCCGGTTGTGTAATGACTAAAAATGAGTTGATCACTTATGGTTTTTTTAAATTGATATAAAAAATCATCATACAAACCGGGCAATAGCCAGCCATTAAACGCCGGTAAATAGGGAAGAATATCATAATGATGATGGGTATAAAAAACGCTTTCCATGGCATCTGTCCAGGGCGTCGTTTCCGCCAATTCCATGCTATCTAATTCGAAGTAAGCTAACCCCGATTCTTTGGCGTTATTTTTTGTAATGCCCAATCGGTCGAGGAAATATTGAAAATGTTTTTTGGTGGCAGACGGATCAAAGAAATCTATAAAAAGCCCATCTGACTTTGGGCTTGGAACAATAAGGTGTTGACCAGTATTTGAACAGACATACCTCAGTAAAACCCATTCCCCCGCAGGGACTTCCCATTTTAATTCTTTCCCATCAAATTTCTGATTGAGGACAACAACATCTTTAAGGTCGTTCAACTTCTTTTCAGGGTTGTCGGGCACCGCCAGAACGGCAATTTCTTTAAAGAATACCGGTACACCGGCTTTGTTTTTTGGACAATCTTCGGGAAGCTCCGGAAAAGGTAAGGATCCAGAAAAAAACTGCGGCCCGGAAACCTTCAATTCAGCAGAATAAAGTGATTTTGCTGCCGATTCAGGAGTAACCCACGAGCCACCGGCATTCCAACCGCTTGAGGCAACCAGACCCATTTTTAAACCGAGGCGTTTCCCTTCCCTTAAAGCATGCTTAATGTATTCCACCGACTCATCGCCCATAAATTGTGGGCCATTACCATATGCCCCACCAGGATTGTTTATCGCCGCTAAGTCATATATTTCAGCTCGTCCCATCCCCTTGGCTTTCATCTCTTCCAAATCATTGGTTATGGAAGCTTTGGTAACATCTCCATTTAGCCAGAACCAAAAAGCACCTGGACGTGATGACATCGGAGGATTGATAAATCCATCAGCAAGTTTTTGGATGTATTGTACCTCGTTATCTGATAAATACCTCGGCACAATCACGAAACCTACCGTAGTAATTGCCGTGTTTTTTATAAATTCCCTTCTAGAGGAATTTGAAATGTTGTTGTCTTTTGGCTGCTTCAATTTATTGTGTCCCATTCCTTATGTTTTAGGTAATCCTCGCACCGACTCCAAGATAAGCTACCGCAACTGATATATCTCCACCAATCGCTTCAACTCCTCCAAGGTTCTTTCCGGTTTTTTATACGGACTGGGTATCGCTTGTTTGGAAAAAGTTTGAAAATACAATACACAGGCATCCCGCCAATTCAAGGCTTCACGATGTTGGGTTGCCAGTCTACCAGCAATATCGACAAAAAGCTCGGGATCAATGCGGTTTTTGAGCAAACGCCAATCTTCTTGCATTTTTTCTACTTTTTCTACCCCCTGATAATAATGGGTACACAATTCGGCCCAAAGTGTCCGATCCGTTGACAATTTTTGCTTCCAACCCACCTGATGGAACCACAACAGATAGGGTAGGGGGCAAGTAGCGGGGTCGTCCCACTGTTTTTGCACTTCCGGTGCGTATAAACTCAAGGCATTGCTCCCGCTGGCGGTACGGTTGAACCCGATGCCCAGCGAATCCGCGCGGTGGTAATAAATGGCCGTCCAGTCGGGGCGGGCGCTGCGTTCCAGCCAGGGCTCCGGACCAAAATGGATGTTTTGTCCCATGATGTGGTGCAAGCCCAGGGGCGTGGTAAAATCGACGTAGGTTTCCCGGGATTGGAGCATCAGCGTTTGGATGGTTTGGAGCGCCCTTGGATCCTTGGTTAAGGTCAGGTTGATCCATTCTTCGGCGATCTCCGCGGCACTTAAGTCCTGATTCCACGCCAGTCGCCCAAAAGCGTACCAATTCGCCTGCGCCATGGGGTGACCGGTCCAGTTGCGATCCGAACCCGTATTGGCGACTCCCGCCATTAAGGTAATCGGGTAACTGCCCACTACTTTGGCCACACTGGAACCTTTGCCAGCGGCATAAGTATCGGCATCCAAACACTCCTTAAACAAAGCTGCTAGATAGACCAAGTGGGTCGAAAAACCCAAGTACTCCTGGGTAAGTTGAAATTCCACAGCGAGCGAGGTTTGCGGCATCGCCCCAAAAAGCGGGTGAAAAGGTTCGCGCGGCTGAAAATCAATGGGGCCGTTTTTGACTTGTACCACCACATTGGCAGCAAATTTACCATCCAGAGGTTTAAAATCCTGGTAGGCTTCCTTGAAACGATCACCTTTGGGATCCGGACTGTACACAAAAGCCCGCCAAATCGCCAAACCGCCGTACGGTGCCAAAGCCCGAGCCAGCAGGTTTGCCCCATCCGCGTGCGTGCGACCATACTCCTGCGGGCCCGGCTCGCCTTCGGAATTGGCTTTGACTAAAAAACCACCAAAATCTGGGATCAGCGCGTATACCTCCTTGGTTTTTTCCATCCACCAGGCAATCACCTCCGGATCAAGCGGGTCAGAAGTTTTGAGTTTGCCCAATATTTTGGGCGAGGCAAAATTAACCGATAAAAATACCTTGATGCCATACAATCGGTACAGATCGGCCAAGGCCTTGACTTTCACCAAATACTCGCGGGTCAAAAATCGGGCGCTGGCATTGACGTTGTTCAAAGCAACCGCGTTGATGCCGATCGAGGCGTTGGCGCGCGCATAATCCCGATAGCGCGGGTCAAGCGTTTCGGGCAGTTCGTACCATTTCCACAGGGAAGCACCCGCATAACCGCGTTCGATGGTGCCATTGGTGTTGTCCCAGTGATTGAGCATGCGCAACTGAATGCTGGGTTTGCGCGTGCGGGGGAGGGCGCTGATGAGCGTTTGGGTTTGAAGACAACGGAGGAGTTCAAAAACGCCATATAGCAATCCGGCGGGACTTGGTGCCGTGATCTTGAGGTTGCCCGCTTGGAAAGCGAGCGAAAAACCTTCTTTGCCTAAATTTTGCGCACCAGCTTGAGTTGCCAGCTCCAACACGATGCCTCCGGTGCCTTGAGCACGCTCAAGAATAGGGCTGTTTTTGCCCAACAAACCGCGTAGACCGGTTTGTAATTCCAGTGCTGCGGTTTTGGCGATGGGGTCATTTGAGGCGAAGGTGATGGATTTGCTGTAGGTTTGGTATTCGGTTCGGAGGACAGTATCGGTAAGGAGGTCGTATTTGAGCCAAAGGCGGTAGCCATCATCGGCGCTGGCGAGCAGGGGGAGGAGGAAAAAGGTGCTGCAGAGTAGGTTTTTCATGCGTTTTTGGTTGAAATAGCGATGTTGTAGTGGACATAAAGAAAAGAAAATAAGGATAAATTTTGGAGGGAAAAGATTGGATGAAGGGGAATGGTTGGTTAATTTTATAAGATGTAAACTATTGTTCAAGGATGCGGGATAAGACGTTGGAGTAGGTCTTTTTTGAACATTCTCAACGGTGATCAAGCGTAGTTTTTGTACACCCACCCCAAAATCAGCACTGTACAGGTGATTGGGGGTATTCGACGCCAAGTTTGTAGTAGCCGTGATGGCCTGGGTACGGGTCAAAGACGGAGAGAACTTGACAGTTGAAGAAATCAAAACCTATTGTACGGGGCAAAATCGCTTATGAGAAAATTCCTCAGCACATCCGCTTTTCCAACGGTTTTCCCAGGAACCGTTACAGGAAAAATGCGCAAAGTGGAAATGCGCGAACCGAGCATTCAGGAATTGGGACTTGAAAAAGTGGCGGGCTTTAAAACAGCTTAAAGTTTATCATTGACATATACCTTTAAATACGCATTTTTGTAATTGTACCCATCTTCTTCGGTGCCTTCCATCTGGAAGGCGTAGAGAAAGTTGCGGAAAGGTTTTCTGGAGTTCAATACATCCGTGTTTAGAAAATCAGTAACTTTACGTAACTACATGCATTTACTATGAAATACCTATTCTCCCTCGCTATTTTCATTTCGCTCTCTTTCTGTATTTCAGCCCAAAATAAAACGGGGCAGGCACAAATGAATGCTATGGTCGGGGTGCTGATCCAGGTAGTCCAGCAAGGCGGTACGCATATCTGGTTGATTTTGGGTCCGCAGGCCCAATGCATCACAAAGCGCGGTCAAGTAGGAATCGACACTATGGGCATGGCTGCGCATATTGAGGCTAATGAACTTGGTGTGATCAGGGCAGGATTGGCGCAGGTCTTCTACCAATTGCCGCAGCCCTTTCTTTTCCGCGCTGTACACATTGACTTTATAACCATTGCGCAGATAGCCTGCAATTTTTGCAGTAAAACTCGGGCGCAGAAAAGTGGGTTCGGTGCTCATTACCAATGAGGTTTTGGGTTCTGAAAACTTATATTCTACAAAAATAGGATTTTTTATGCAATTGAAGAATAGACAATTTGAGTGCTTCTGATCTTGCTTAGGGATTGTTTATTAAACTTGAACCTTCCTGGTACGGGTCGGAGACCCTCACGAGTACCCATCGTCAAGCCCCTGCTCGTGAGGGTCTCTGACCCGAAACGCTCCGCCATTCGAAGCCATAAAAAAATAGACACCTCGCCAACCATAGAATTCATCTTTCAGGAAGAATGTTTACTTTTGCCTTTCTATATAGTGCATTGGCTTACTAAGCGGTGACCATTTGTCAAGTACACCCCCTTTCTAAACTTTTACAAAAAAACGTAAAATGGGTAAAGTCGATTATGGTTTTGATGCCCCTGGTATCATGCGTAATTTATTGATTTTCGGCGGCTTGATCATTGCTATAGGCTTTACAATTGGAATTTTTACCGACCATGTAATTTTCACATACTGCTTCTTTTTTCTTGTATTCATTGGTTTAATCCTACTCATCCTTGGTCTTTCGATGGTCGCTTACGGACTTAAAGGCAAATTCAACGTGCGAAAAATGATGCTTTCAAAAATACATTGGAAGGGTGACGAAATGGTGTTGGACATTGGTGCAGGTACGGGGCTTTTAATGAATGGTGCTGCTCAATATTTAACGACTGGAAAATCAGTTGGCATCGATATTTGGAGAGCTGAAGACCTTTCGAATAATTCATTGGCAAATGCGTTAAAAAATGCCGAATTGGAAAACGTAAGCGACAAAATTGAAATACGAACTGAAGATGCCAGGAATTTAAGCTTTCCAGATAACACCTTTGATGTAATCCTTTCGCAGTTTTGTATTCACAACATTGAACCCAAAGCCGAACAAGAGAAAGCTTGTTTTGAGATAGCCAGGGTTTTAAAACCCAATGGAACGGCACTAATTGGTGATTATTTGCCCACCCACGATTATGCAAAAGCATTTAAAAAAGCCGGGCTACACGTAAAAAGCTCGCAAAGCTATTTTACAACCGCTTATAGTCTGACTTGGATTGTGGAGGCTCAAAAAATACAATAAATGGGAGCCAATGCCACTACAATACTCCAAGCAAGTGACCCTGTTTTGGCGAAAATAATCGCCACGATCCCCGAACCTGACACGGAAAGCACCAACGATGTATTTTTTGATCTGCTGAGTTGCATTTTGGAGCAGCAGATTCACTACCGCAGTACCAAAAAAACATTCCAAAAAATGCTTGATGCGGAAGCTTTGGACACATTGACGCCCGACAACTTCCATCAATTGGAAGCCAAAGCATTGGTCAGTGTAAAGTTGTCGATGGGGAAGATGGAAACCATTGCGCGAATCATCGATTTTTGGGACGAAAACAAAATTAATTGGAATCTGTTAAGTGACGATGAAGTGATCAAAATCCTTTCATCCATCAAAGGCATCGGCATGTGGACCATCGACATGATTTTGCTTTATACCTTGCAGCGGCCTAATGTTTTTCCTTACGATGATTTTCATCTGAAACAAATTATGGTCGGATTGTATGGTTTAGACCCCAACACAAAGTTGAAAGCCCAAATGATCGCGGTTGCCGACGAGTGGGGCGATCACAAATCTTTGGCCGTAAGGTATTTATTGAGCTGGAAGGACTTCCAGAAAAAACTTTCGTCCTTTAAGAAATGAGGTTAAACAATAAACAATGAAGCGTTCGGGTTCGGCAGATTTGGCATTGATGGGCGGTAGCATTCCAGCCTGGCTATTTGATAGAATGACCAAACTGAGTCTTGCCGTTGTGGAATCAATCCTGGCTGAATACGGACAACAAGTCTTTTTACAACGGCTTTCTGATCCATTCTGGTTTCAAAGTTTTGGAGCAGTCATTGGCATGGATTGGAATTCTTCGGGAGTAACCACCGCCGTGATGAGTGCGCTGAAAAAATCGCTTAATCCACATTCCAAGGAATTGGGCATTTATGTGTGTGGTGGCAAGGGCAAGCATTCCATGCAAACCCCCAACGAGTTAATGCGCATCGGCGATCAGACCGGTTTGGATGGAAATTATCTAGCGCAATGCAGTAAATTGAGTGCAAAAGTAGACAACACGGCCATTCAGGACGGTTTTCAGTTGTACCTGCACAGTTTTGTAGTAAGCAACAAAGGCGATTGGTCGGTCATTCAGCAAGGCATGCAGCCCAATACCTCAACGGCTAGGCGTTATCATTGGAATTCTGATCATATTAAATCATTTGTGGAAGAGCCGCACACGGCCATTTGTGGCGAAAATCAGGGCCAAATTCTGAATTTGGTGGATAAAACAGCAATCGCTACCCAAAACGCCATTTTGGCCATTGCCAAAGAAAATCCCGCTAAAATTTTAAAGGAAATTCCACACATGAAATTGCCAACGTACTGCGACGTCAAAGAAAAAGATGTTGATTTGAAGCGATTGGGCAGCATTTTGTGGTTGGCACAAGAAAACGACACCCAAAAATTTGAAGATTTACTTTTGCTGAAGGGACTCGGTCCGCGAACCCTACAATCCCTTACCTTGGTCAGCGAGGTCATTCACGGTACTCCTTCCAGATTCAGCGATCCGGCGCGCTTTGCCTTTGCCCACGGCAGCAAAGGCGGTCGACCCTTTCCCGTGCCCACTTTTGTTTATGATGAAACAATTGCCACTTTAAAATCAGCAGTTGAGAAAGCAAAATTAGGTGAAACCGATAAACTGGAAGCGATAAAAAAACTGACTACATTGGCCCAAAAAGCAGAAAAAGACTTCGTACCCAACGATAACTTCGAAGCCTTACTCCAAAAAGAAAACGACGAAGCTTGGAAACACGGTGGCCGAACCATTAAGGGGTTTTCCAAACCACCCATCAACCGGCAATTGAACCTGTTTGACTAGTCAAGTCAGGAAAAGTAGCCGCTTACAAAAAATCATTCATATGCTCTTTTTTTATACCATAAGCGTCGACGAACGCCATTAAGAGTTTAAATTATTACAAAATATTGTCTTATGGTTACATTGGTAGATATTAATGGAAGGTTTTTTTAAATTTTCTATCTTTGAAGCTTGTTTTAAATTTAATCATTCCTTGTTAATTGTTTTTTGATACGAATCTGCCAAAGATCGAGTATAAATGTTTGTCCCAACAACCCAAAATGTAACCCCAAATACCTTTCAGCATCTCTGGTTCTGGTAGGTTTTTGTATTCATTAAGCATAAATCCAATTTACCACTCACTTAACCTTTTTAGTATGAGGGACTTTAAACTTCTAATCACATTTCTGTTGGTGCTGTGCGGGCTTGCCGCCAGTGCTCAGAGTACCGTAAAGGGCTCCGTAAAATCGTCGACTGGAAATGAACCCTTAATCGGGGTGACCGTTCTTGTCAAAGGGACCACCGTCGGTACAACAACCGATGTGAATGGCAATTTTGAAATTAGTGTTCCCAATCTTGCCAATGCAATTTTGGAGGTCAGTTACACGGGCTTCAACGCCTTAAAAGTACCGGTTGATGGAAAAAACGTGCTCAACATTTCCATGGAATCAGCGCTTAATTTATTGGACGAGTTTGTAACGGTTGCTTATGGTACTGTAAAAAAGGAAGCCCTCACCGGTTCCGTTGCTACCATTAAGGCTGAAGCGCTTACCAAGCGTTCCATCAGCAACGTACAAACCGCCCTTGAAGGTTCTTCGCCTGGCGTAGTGGTGCAAACTGCGAGTGGACAACCTGGCTCCGGTTTAGCAGTCCGTATTCGCGGATTTGGCTCGATCAATGCTACTTCTGAACCCTTGTACGTCGTGGACGGAGTGCCTTACATCGGCGACATTTCCAACATCAACTCCAGTGATGTTGAATCCATTTCTATTTTGAAGGATGCTTCGGCAACGGCACTTTATGGCTCAAGAGCGGCCAATGGCGTGGTGATCATTTCTACCAAAAAAGGGAAAAGAGATGGCCGCAACAGTGTATCGCTTAGAGTTTCTCAGGGTGTAGCCTCACGGGGTTTGCCAGAGTACGAACGCCTTGATGCGTTTCAGTACTATCCGGTACAGTGGGAAGCTTACCGCAACTCCTTGGTTTATCCCAACTCCGGTACGGGTATCTCCAGAGACTCGGCTAGTAAGGTGGCTTCGGGCTTGACAACCAGAACGGGTATTGCTGATTTATTGGCTTACAACCCTTTCAATGTGGCCAAAAATGCCATTGTGGGGGCAAATGGTCAGCTCAATTCCGGCGCAGCTTTGCTTTATCCAAGTGACTTGGACTGGACCAAAGACCTGCTTCGCAAAGGTCAACGCAAAGATTACAGCATCAACTTCAACGGCGGCGGCGATAAATTTGATTATTTCCTTTCAGCCGGCTATTTGCAGGAAGATGGTTACACCTTGCAGACTGACTTTAAAAGATATACTGCCCGGTTAAATGTAAATGTGCAACCGGTTAAATGGTTGAAAACAGGATTGAATATTACCGGCAACCATTCTATTTCCAACACCGCTAGAGATGGAGGAAGTACCAACTTTGTTAACCCTTTCTTCTTTTCGCGCAACGTGGGGCCAATTTACCCAGTATTTGCACACAACATGACTACCGGCGAATTCTTATTGGATGCTAACGGTAATAGATTTTGGGACTTAGGAAACTTGGGAAGTGCTGGATTGGGCATCCCCAACCGTCCGAGTGGAGGTTTTGGAGGACGTCATACTTTGGGCGAAACCACCCTTAACAGCCAGTTGTTTACCCGTACGGTTGCCAGTGCACGTTCTTCAACGGACTTGTATTTCTTGAAAAATTTCAAGTTCACCAACAATGCTTCGGTAGACTTCCAGTACCAGCTTGACAATAGCTTCGACAACCCAATTGTAGGGGATGGGGCTCCGGCAGGTAGAAGCAGCCGTGCGGCAGGAAGCAATATTGCTTTGATTTTGAGCCAGCTTTTGAACTTCAACAAAGATTTTGGAGTTCATGGGGTTGATTTATTGGTTGGTCACGAAAGTTACAACCAAAGCATCACTGATTTGAATGGTTTCAAGCAAGGACTTTCGCTTTCTGGAAATACCGAACTAGGTAACTTTACGACCATCAACTCTTTGGGTTCTTCGTTGGATCGGTATACCATTGAAAGTTATTTCTCCAGAGCCAATTACAACTACAACGGTAAATACCTCCTTTCGGGTAGCATACGTAGAGATGGAAACTCTCGCTTTGCTTCGGAATCGAGATTTGGTACTTTCTGGTCAGTTGGTGCCGGTTGGAACATCGATAAAGAGAAATTTTTGAATGTAAGCTGGATCAACCAACTGAAATTGAGAAGTTCCTACGGTGTGGTTGGTGTTGCTGACGGTATTGGTTTTTACGCTTACCAAGGTTTATACAACTATTCGAACAATGCCAATGAACCTGGAATTGTACAAAGTCAAACCGCTTTCTTGAACCGCAAATTGACTTGGGAAAACAACGAGCAATTTGACGTTGCTGTTGACTTCTCCTTGTTCAAAAACCGCGTTAGTGGTTCATTCGAATTTTACAACCGTACCTCGCGCGATCTGTTGTTTGCAGTACCACAACCGCTGTCTAGCGGTGCGCTAACTGTGAATCAAAATACGGCAACCTTATTCAACCGGGGTATTGAAGCTAATTTGAACGTTGATATCATACGTACCAAGAGTTTTACTTGGAACACCAACATCAACGCTTCCACGGTATTAAACCAGATTACAAAGATGCCCGCAACGGTTCCTGAATTCATCACGGGTACCAAAAAATACTCGGTAGGGGCTTCCATTTTTGATTACTGGTTGCGTACGTATTATGGTGTTGACCCATCTGATGGTGCGGCACTTTACTTAGCTGCCAACAAAACTTCAGCAACTGGTCGTCGTTTCATTGCGAATGTTTCCGGCGGTATTGATACAGTTACCACGTTGGTGGCCAATGGCAAGTTTGAATACAATGGCTCGGTTATTCCTAAATTGTATGGTAGCGTTTCACAAAGTTTCCGCTACAAAAACTTCACGTTGAGCGGCTTGGTTACCTTTCAGCTTGGAGGTTTGACTTACGATGGCTTGTATCAGGCTTTGATGGGTCAGCCCAACTATGGTGGGGCTTTGCACAAGGATATCCTGAAAAGATGGCAGAACGAAGGGGATAAAACCAATATTCCCAGAATGGATGCAGGTAGAGGAACGGATTTCAACGCTACTTCTTCGCGTTGGTTAATCGACGCTTCTTACCTCAACATTCGCAACATCAACCTGTCCTATACGCTACCAAAATCTTTCTTATCCAAAATGAAACTTTCGGGTGGTCAGATTTTTGTAAGTGCTGAAAACGTTGCCTTTTTCTCCAAAAGAAAAGGGATGAACAACCAACAAGCATTTTCAGGGGTAACTTCGAATGCTTACCCGCCTGCGCGGATTATTTCAAGTGGATTTTCGTTAAATTTCTAACACAATTGTCATGAAATCAACTAAATATATCTTTATATTCCTGCTGGTATCCCTTTGTTTTTCTGCTTGTAAGAAGGACTTTCTGGATACTTTCCCTACTACTTCGGTTGGAGCAGACAATGCATTATCCAGCACTCAAAACGCGTATGCTGCATTAAATGGCATCCATCGCATTATGTACACCCAATACGATGCCCAGGGGCAGTCTGGTGAGGGTGGTAACAACTTGTTCCGCGACTACATGGGCGAGGACATCGTGTTTCCATTGGCTGGCGGTAGTCAGGCTTATGTCGGATTCATGCAATGGGTTACCCACCGCAACGTCAACGATGGCTCCTTGCGTTACATGTACCGTTTTTATTATCGACTCATCTCCAATGCCAACATCTTGATCAATGGGATTGATAAAGTGCCAGGAGGAGCTGAAACTGATCGCAAGATCATCAAAGGACAGGCACTGGCTTACCGGGCTTGGGCTCATTTTCAATTGGTGCAGTTGTGGGGAAAACGGTATGATGCTGCGGCCAAGCCCAATAGCCAACTTGGTGTTCCGTTGTTGGTGTTGAATACCTTGGATGGCCAGTCAAGAGCAACCGTGGAGGACGTTTACACGCAAATCAACAAAGATTTAGACGATGCTATTGCCCTTTTGACCGGTTATAACCGTGGTGGTTCTGCGGCAAAATCCAACATTAACGTCAACGTAGCGCAAGGTTTTAAAGCTCGGGTAGCATTGACTCAGCAAAACTGGACAGCTGCTTCAACGGCGGCGATTGCTGCCCGTCAAGGAATAGCTTTGATGGATACTACGACTTACGTTGCTGGTTTCAACACCGTGAACAACAATGAATGGATTTGGGGTAGCCGTCAAATCGACGACCACAATACCTTCTTTTTTTCTTACTTCGCTTACATTTCTGCCAACTTTAACTCTACTGTTTTGCGCACCCAGCCACGTGCCATCAACGCTACGCTCTGGGAAGCCATTTCAGCAAGCGATGTACGCAAAAAATGTTGGGACAAAACTGGAGCTAGTGTTCCCGTTCCACCAGGAGGGGCGAAAGTAGCTTATCAGAACAAGAAGTTTCTGGCGCAGAGTTCAAGCTCAAGTGTAGGCGACATACCGATGATGCGTGCTGCCGAAATGTACTTAATGGAAGCCGAAGCCAAAGCCCGCAGTGGCGACGATCCAGGGGCACAAGCAGCTTTGTTTACGCTGCTCAAAGCCAGAGATCGCAAAGCAGTGCTGCCTACTGAAACCGGCCAAGCTCTGATTGACAGAATCTTGTTCAACCGCAGAATCGAGCTTTGGGGGGAGGGTTTCCGCTTCACTGATCTTAAGCGTTTGAATTTGCCTTTGAATCGCAATGGTATTCCCAATCACATTACAGCCATTGTTGCTGTAAGAGATATTCCAGCTGGTAGTGTACTGTGGGAATGGTTTTTTCCTCAGGATGAACTGAATACCAATAAGCTTATTGTGCAGAATCCGTTGTAATCAGATCGTTTTTACAATGATATAAAAGAGCGGCTATTCCGGAGAAATTCTGGAATAGCCGCTTTTTTATGCTTACCCTGCTATTAAAGTCTTCTTTCCATCTTCACTTGGAATAAGGCTTAAAAAAAGACTCTAATTCAGCGCGCTCCTATGGCGTTCCCCTGGCTGGTTGCCCCATTTTTTTTATAAAACAACGCTCCTAAGGAGCTATACCCTCCTTACTAATTCCCATTATTGCTGCGTATCTAGACCTGAAAGTGTGCAAGATGGCTTGAAAAAAGGAAAATTAAAGTAACATACATCGACTCATTCCTCAAAAAAGCAGGGGTGAATCTAGCAGCTTAAACCACTATGTTAATGGGCTCAGGTCACATCCGAAACACCAAAGTACCACCTAACTGCACCCGCGATAGAAAAATTGTAGCTAGATCTATATTACCGTCTCCAAATAAAGTAGAACGGGCAATCAGCAGCGTTGAAAATCGCGTGTACTGGCCAAGGAATTGCAGGGTCATCTTTTCTTTCGAACGAATCTTTACGCCGATACCGCCACCGAAACCAAAACCTGAGCCGCTGAAGGTGGCTTTGGGTTGTTGCGATAACTCTTGTGGTGTTGCCATGAACTGTTTTTCCGTTACTTCTCTTTTTAGAGGTACGCCTAAGTTGATTCCGAGCTGCGCAAAAGGACTGATTTTCTTTTTTGAAAAATGATACTCTAGCGAGAAGGGAATATCTAAATAGGCCAGTTCCATGCTGACTTTAGAATAGTTGGGCGAGATGACAGGCCAAACGTTTACGGAATCCGATTTGAAGCGGTGTTGAAAAATACGACACCCCGGTGCTCGCTATCCAATGGGCATTGAATTGAACTTATATAGCGAGTCCCGGAGCAATAGCAGCAGGTGGATTGCCCGTATATTGACCCCGACCATAATAGGTGAATTCAGAAAACTTAGCAGTATTCAAGTTTAAACCCAGGGTGGGTTCAACGTAAAAGCGAATACGATCCGGTTTTGGTTCGTAATAATACTGCAGTTGATCAATGGGGTTTTTGCAGCGGCTGTAGGTGCCGATCAATTGAATTAAGGAATGGGTATTAAACCTAGATTTTGGATCAGGGGTAAATTCTGGACATTTTTGCTTCAATACCTTAAGGATTCCTTCGAAGTTTTGTTTTTCTCAAGAGGATAAATGCGCCGCCTTCTTCCAAAAAGTATAGACTTTCATTGGCCATGTCTTGGTGGAGCCTGATGTTGCCTTGTATTAAGGTACGCAGCCAGCTACAGCGTTTGATGGAATTGGTTTCGCTACAATGGGGGATAAAACGCAGGTTATCAGCCAATAGCACTTCCTGAATCTGATCCAATACCATGAATTCTTCGCGAGAGTTTTCTGTGGCTTTGAAATACAACCCTTTGGGGTCTTCATTACCGAAGGCTCCGGCGATATAGCCCGATTTTTTATCGCCATTTTGCAGAATGACTTGTCCGGTTTGGAATTTGTTGGATTGCGAATAGGCAATCGTAATGGAAATCAATAGAACTAGGGTAAAGCCAATACGATTGATTAGGGTCTGTTTTTTAAAAATGAATACTGTTTTACTTGCTGGCATGGTATCTACCAGTATAAAAATAATGGATTGTAGATTATGCTGTTATTTTTTTACATTTTTTTCGTGCTCGTCTTTTTTTTAAAATTGAACTCATTCTATCGATGTCCATATCCGCTACCCGTGAATCATGTAACTAATACTGTTTGTTTTGTAATGCTCTGCGCTCTTCAGACCGCTATCTTTGTATCTCAATTTATCCTTAAACAAAACAGACATGACTAGTTTAAAATGTAAAGCAACTCAGTGTTTTCTAATTGTAGCACTCGGATTATTAAGTGTAAATGTTTCCTATGCCCAGCATGCGGAAATTGGGTTTAGGTACATGCCCACTTTTTCATCTTCAAGTTTCCAAACCGCAGCAGGTGGCTCGATTAAAGGAGAAGTCACTTTGGGTTATGGAGTTGGTGGTTTTCTGGCCTTCAATTTTAACAATCACGTAGGTCTCCAAGCAGAAGTGATATACAATTCCATTTCGCAGAAATATAAAGAATCGGATTTTGAACGTAAAATCAATCTGAAATACTTTAATATTCCTCTGTTGCTTTCGATCAACACCGGTAAAGACAAAGTAGTCAATTTTAATATTGTAGCTGGTCCGCAACTAGGGCTAAGTGTTGGCAGCAGCATTACCAACCCGGGGAATACGGGTATTGATAGTGTTCGTGCTGTATTAGCGGTTAAAAAAGGAGATCTGGGTTTGGCGTATGGCGCTGGATTGGATTTTGCACTGAACGCAGCCCATACCTTCCGTTTGGGGATAGGTTATCGGGGCGTTGTAGGATTGTTTGACATTAGCGACAACAGCGCCACTTTGAGCAACAAGTCTTATTTTATCCTAGGTAAAACACACATCAATACGAATTCGGTTTACGCCGGGCTATCCTTTATTTTCTGATGATGTAATGACCAAAGAATGACTCAAACTAATTCATTCTTTGGTCGCATTTTTTCCTTTTATACTCCAATAATGACTTTGCTAAACATGACTCTAATGGGAATTATGTAAATTTTTTCTAGAAATATGTAACGGCAATCAATTGAAATTCAATCATATTTGTGTTGTGAAAATTAATTCACAATATAATTTTAAACTAAGAAAAATGAAAAAACCAACGTTCCAGTTCGCAATAATCGCCATGATTGTATCAGGGGTTTTTATTACTAGTTGTCAAACTCCTTCAGAAAAAGTAGCAGATGCCAAGGCAAATGTAGTAGCTGCTAAAGAAGATTTAAAAGACATGCAGAAGGAAGCTTCTACTGCGGCAATGGAAGAAGCAAATAATGAAGAATGGCAACTGTTTAAGATGGAATCTGAAGCCAAAATCAGGGAAAATGAAGTTAGCATCACGCAATTAAAAGCAAAAATGAAAACTTCAGGTAAAAACTTGGACTCGATGTTTGAAAAAAACATCGAAGCGCTTGAGGAAAAGAACAAGAGTCTGAATGCTAAAATCGAGTCTTACGACAAAAATCGCAGCGATTGGGAAGCATTTAAACGCGAATTTAACCATGATATGGAAGAGTTTGGAAATGCTTTCAAAGATTTAACTGTGAATAACAAGAAGTAGTAGAGAGGGATCAGTTATGAGAAGGTGCACTAAACACCACCTTCTCTTTTTTCAAAACCATCGAACAAAACCAATAACATGGGTAATCTACTTTATCTCATTGCTGTCATCATGATTATCTTTTGGGCAGTAGGCTTTTTTGCTTACAGTGCCGGATCAATCATCCACGTTTTACTTGTCATTGCAGTGATTGCAATTTTACTGCGCGTTATTAGTGGACGCACTCCTGTTTAATAACCAATAACATGTTGGAGCATTCATTTTAAGGCTCATAGGTGGAAAATATATTTTTGCCAATAGAGTCCCAAAAACATCTCCGAACATATAAATAAACTAAATCAATAAACCATGGAAAACTCAAATGATAACAGCCGAGTAATCGGCGCTTTGTTGATCGGCGCAATTGCTGGCGCAGCCGCAGGAATTCTTTTTGCTCCTGAAAAAGGTAGTAAAATCCGCAATAAACTAGTATCTGGGGCTAAAGAACTAGCGGATGACTTTAAAAAAACTTTGAAAGACGAAGCCACGGCACTGCGTTTGAAAGTTAAAGAACTAGAAGAGCTCGCCAAAGATAAAATTCACGAGTTAGGAACTTCTGTGAAACAAAAAGTTGATGGTGTTAAACATACCAACTAGAATTTTTAATGGGTACAACAGCAATTGATCTCCTATTGAAAATCCTAACATATTCTTAATTTCGGTTGATTGGTTGATTGGAGAAACCCAATTAATCAATCTCCTTATAAATTCTACTGGCATGTCTGAAAACAATAAACTAGAAATACTTTCTGATGGCATTGAAAGCTACATTCAAACCAATGCTGAGCTTTTAAAACTAGAAGCCACAGCGCGCACAGTAGCTATTGGTTCGGGTATCATAAGCGGAATATTGTTGGGGAGTATCGCTGTAATTATACTGTTTTTTGCAAGTTTTGCTGCAGCGATCTATCTTTCAATTGTCATACACAATAACTATTCAGGTTTTTTAATCATGACCGTTATTTATAGCCTGTTATTGACTGTTTTATTGATTGGTAGAAAAAGGATGGTTGAAATTCCTTTGCGAAATCTAATCATTCGCAAAGTTTTTGAAAATGAATATTTTTGAACCTATCAGTCTACCTTTGTTCCAAATCTAATAACTAAGAAATTGAAAAAAGAATCAAATGGGCAATTTAAAAATAGAGAGCTATTCAGATTTGATCTTACAAATCACGCTAATTAAAACAACTAAAAAGCAACAGGAAATAGAGTTGAGGAAGGATTTTAACGAATTTACTCAAAGTTTAAATCCAGTACAAATAATTCAACATGGTTTATCCAAACTGGCAAATGATAAAACAATAAAGTTTAATCTAAAAAAAATTGGAATGATTGCCGGCGCTGACCTATTAATTGATATTATTTTTGGGCGAAATCGCAGCATCAAAGGTTTTTTGAGTGCTGTATTGGTTGAGAAAATTGCCTCTACGTACATCAACTCTATTGAATAACAAGCGCCAATGCTCTTAATCAAATAATCCCCAGTTCATTTGATTTGTTTTTTTTAAACATCAACATGTTCATCTTAACAAATAAAAACCCTTGGAAAATGGGGATTCTCAATGCTAGTGCTAAAAGGGTATGGTTCCCATTTGATGTACTTTGTTCAAACCACCTGATTTTAAGTAATTGAAAATCAATACTTTTTAATTTGTGAAGAAATCTGAAATCCAGTATTTTCAAGAACCTTTATTTTTCAAAGGCTTACGAAAAAGATTTTCTATGATTTTGTACCGATAGGAACTACACCCGGGAAAAGGGGTACGCCATTTTTTTGATGACCCACGTGGGCTTTAAATTAGAATGTAGGCGCGCAAAAAAGTAGCGCTTATCATTGGTTCATGGCCAAATGTGAGAATTTTATAACTTATAATAAACATAGTGTAATTTTTTCTACCCTATTACCCCTAACTTTGGGTCATAGAAATGTAGTTAACCCATGATAAACACTTAAAACTACCCCCATGTTAAAGCACGAAAAACCAAATGAAATCAAAACCTCTAAGTGGGCTATGTTGGATGTTAAATTAGCCTTTATCACTTTTATTATTTGCATTTTCTATGCTTGTTGGGAAAAAAATGACTTGTTGCCTATTGTAAAACCAAACCCCAGTAATGTTTTGACTAAAAGTAATTTGAAGAATCAGCATAAAAGTCAAATTTTGATTTTTGTGGCTGAAAAAGTAAAAAAACCTTAGTAGTAAGGGAAAAATAGAATTCGACGAGTTTTTATCAGGCAAGAATTTTTTCAAGCACCATGATTCATTGTGGTGCTTTTTTTATGTATGTTAATCAACGGTTTTTTTCTTAATTTTAGACATCATTATACCGAATCTAAACCAATCTAATATGAAAACTGCCATTTTCAGTGTCCATAAATTTGAATTAGAGCATTTGCTGAGCTCCAATGCCGACAAACACGAATTTGTCCTATTGGAAGAAGCCTTGAACGAAAAAACGGCAAAACTAGCTGCTGGATGTCAAGCGATTTGCATTTTTGTAAGCGACAAAGCTACTGCGCCGGTATTGAGAGAGTTGTCAGCTATGGGAATCCGCTGTATTGCTTTGCGTTCGGCGGGGTACAACCATGTAGATTTGTCGGAGGCCAAAAAATTAGGCATTCAATTGGCCAGAGTGCCAGAATACTCGCCTTATTCGGTTGCGGAACATACGATCGCCTTGATGTTGGCTTTGAACCGCCAGTTGGTTCATGCCCACAATCGGATCAATGAACACAATTTTTCCTTGGATGGACTTACTGGTTTCGACATGTTTGGAAAAACTGCTGGGATTATTGGAACCGGTAAAATTGGGGCCCAAGTTGCTAGAATATTACATGGGTTTGGTTGTTCGATTTTAGCTTTTGACGCCCAGGAAAATGAAGCACTAAAAAAAGAGATTGGCGTAAAATATGTCGAACTAAAAACTTTATGTCAGCAGTCGGATATCATCTCGCTTCATCTGCCCCTGATGACGCAAACCAAACACCTCATTAAGCGGGAAAGCATCGATTGGATGAAAAAAGGTGTTATGTTGATCAACACCAGTAGGGGAGGATTGATCTACACCATTGACGTAGTGGAAGCCTTGAAAACTGGGTACATCGGTTATTTTGGTATGGATGTATACGAGGAAGAAGAAGGTCTTTTTTTCGAAGATCACTCCCAGGATATTTTACAAGATGATGTCATCGCTCGGTTGATGACCTTTCGCAATGTGCTCATCACCAGTCATCAAGCTTTTTTGACTAAAACTGCGTTACAAAATATTGCTGCCACCACGATTCATAACCTCGATTGTTTTGCAAAAGGATTTGTAAGTGGTAATGAACTGAATGTGTGAATTATATAATTTTTTGTAATAATTATACAATACTTCAGGCCTTAAATATCCTCACCTTTGCCATGTCATATAGTTTACCGCAGGGGGACTTGAATATACTAGGAGAACACTTACTTTTTTTAATGATAAAAAAATTCAATTAGGATGAAATCTAACGAAGAATTGCAAAAAGATGTACAGCACGCCATCAAATGGGAACCATTGATGCATGCTGCCGAAATCGGCGTTACTGCAAAAGATGGCGTAATTACGTTAACTGGCGTAGTGGACAGTTACGCTAAAAAAATAGAAGCTGAAAATGCCGCCAAAAATGTTAGCGGCGTAAAAGCGGTTGCAGAATCGATTGAAGTCAATTATGGTAACTCTTTCAAAAAGAACGATACTGAAATCGCCAATGAAGTATTAAGTGCTTGGAAATGGAACTGGGAAGTGCCCAATTCAAAAATCAAGGTAAAAGTTGAAAATGGTTGGATTACTTTGGATGGCGAAGTGGAATGGAATTACCAAAAAGAAGCCGCTAAAAGCGCTGTTATTCATTTGGC
>JBBRGN010000048.1:0-21321 GCA_038240665.1 Chitinophagales bacterium
AACTTCCGCTCAGTTCAAGGGTAATTCCTTTTGGTTGATCTACTACCACGGCGCAGTTGCGAGGAAAAATACCAATGTTTTCCGAGCTGCCACGTTTGCGAACCACTGCTGTATTGCGATCAAACCGGATAGGGCTATTACCACCAAGACCTACAACTTTGAAACATACTTCATAAAGTACAGTTCCATCGGCGATTGTAGCGGATGATGTTGGAGTTGGTGACCGCCAATCCAAACCGACAAAACCGCCGCTGGTGTTAGTCACGTCAAAGCTAGAGGCGGTTAGCCCCAAACCTGTAAGGTCAGGGTTGATGTTGTTGATTTTGTCAAACTTGAGGATATTGGGGTTGAAACTCAACACGTAGCTCAAGTCTTGAATGGTCGTAAAGCCGCCATTGGTTTTTACTTTCACACATACGTTGTCATTCAATTTGACATTGGGTCCGCAATCAGCGGTCAGCTGTAAACCCGTAGGTGTACAAGAACCCGAGGTAAAGGTTCCTTTGGTCAAAATAACTGGGATGGTCTTCTTTTCATTGATAACACCAGCGATGTCAATATTGGTAGCTTCTACACGCACCGGTTTACTGGTAATTTCAACCGGAGAGGTTTGCTCGCATTTCCCAATCACCCGGTAACAAACTTGAAAAAGAGTTAAACTATCTTTTAGCGTGGTTCCTTGATTACTTGGATTAACAAACAACCAGGATACTGTTAATTCATTTGCCTTGAAGTTGCGGTCTTTGGGGGTACCAAAACTACCTAATGACAAGTTGGGTAGATTTTCCAGTGGGATGATGTTCTCAAATTTTAAAAGTGTAGAATCCCAAGTCATTGAAAACTGCAAACTGGTCATTTTTTCAAAACCAGCCGCTTTTACATCCATACAAACCAAGTCGCCAGGGTTGGCAGTTTGGTTATTGACAAATAACCGCAGCGGTTTAACGCAAATGGCGATAATACCCAGGTTCGTTCTATCAAAACCAATGTTTTGGGAACAAGAACCTTGTCGTTTTATGATGATCGGTTCCGGATCTTTAAGCAATGTATCTTGAACTATGAGGTTGGTAATCAACCCAACAGTAGAACTTTCAGTAAATGAGCCTTTGGCTTTAAAACAGATTTCAAAAAAAGTTTCTCCATCAGGCCGAGTAACTTTATTACCGTTAGATGTACATTCAAAACCTACCCAGTTCAATAAGATAATCCCTTCTTTGGTACGAGACAGGTCGAAACTTCCTACATTTAAGCCATTCATATTGGAGTTAAAGCCTTGTACGCCAGTAAACTCCAAAATAGCAGGATCGAATTTTATCGGCAGTTTTACCGAGGTGATGTCGGTAAGATCTTCAAAGGTTACCTTAATACAGGCCGTTTGATTGGTACACGGACTAGCGGAGCCAAAGTAAAAAGAAGGTTGAGCCCATGCAACCGCCGAAAAAGAAAATAGAAAGACAATTAGCGCGAGTATCTTTTTCATAAGATGAATTGGTTTGGGATAATTTAACTGATTCCAGTTGGTGACTTCAATCAGTTTCTAAAGGACATGGTCAGATTTAATTCATGGGTGCCCCCAACACTTGGGCCAAACGAGCTAAAGTTATAATCAAAGCCGTAACCGATCCGTAAAATTTGATCAGATCCGGCATTTCTACCGATTACAAAGCCAGTTTCCAAGTGTACAGCACCAGAAGATGAACCACCAGCCCCAACCCAGAGTGCCGTAGGCAATTGGTAGCGGAGGTTGGCGTCTACGTTTACTGGTGCATTTGGCGTATACTTTACCCACATCGAAGGCTCCAAGAAACTTTGGTTGTCAAAGAACTTGTAAAATCCTAACATACCATAATAGTGTCGAACCCGCTGATTGGTAAATTTCCCCTGAGGATTGGTAAAGGTAAGATCAAGGCCTACTACTTGTGGGACGGAAAGCCCTGCGTAGATGTAATTGTTCGAAAAACGACCGCCTACAGCTTTGTAAAAATATACCCCGACGCCTACATCAGGGAATATCTGTGATTGATCGGTTTGACCGAGTACATCGCCAGCATCACGCAATACCAAAGCTGATGATTTTACTCGGTATTGTACTGCGCCGGCACTCAAACCAAAAGAAAGACCGCCGTTTTCAGCGTCATCGGTTAATACGCCAGCAATACGGCCATAAAATCCAGTAAACCCTGTTGGGCCAGTTTGGTCATTGATCAGGTGACCTCCAAACATCAGAGCTACTCCCCGCATGTCATCCTTAAAATAGGTGGCGCGTATGGTTTGAGTCCGAGGACCGCCCTCAAACCCTACCCACTGCTGACGATAGGTTGCTCCAATGCTGATGTTATTGCCAAATCCAAGGAAATCGGATTCTAGCGCGGCAGGGTTGATGATGCTGTTGTTCTCACGATATTGAGTAAATAAAGAAAGCTGCTGAGCTTTACAAACAACGGTCGTCATCAAGAAAATGATCAGTAAACGTACTCTGGTCATGGGACGAGTTTTTGAGATCGGTAAAATCACCAAGTTAACCTTATGTTTAGATGTTAAAAATTCTCAGCCCCAAAAGTATTTAATTTTTTCTTATTAGAATTAAATCAGTTCGTTTTTAACCTTCAAGCTGAAGCAATTCTGAGAATTTTTGAATAGGGCCAAAGTTAGGGGTTCCACTTTATCCAAAGTACTATATGAATGCTTAAATCTTAAAATTATTTTAACGTCTGGAAAAATCCGTCGATTAATTTGCAAATAAAGAAAGGAAACGAAGGCTCAAAGCCACGTTTCCTTTCTTACGAACTTTAACTTTATGGACAGGCAAGGTCTTTTAAAATCTCCTTGGAGCAACAACTTCGTGATATACTGATCAACTAGGCCTATTTTCTCATAGCTTCTACTGGATCCATTCGGGCAGCTTGCAAAGCGGGAATCATCCCTGCTAAGACACCGATGATGGTTGACAAAGCAATCCCAAAAACGGCATTGTTCACTGAAAGGTATATCTTAAAAGAGTCAAAAGCCTGACTTATTGCGGTAGTTGCGACAATAACCATGAGCAGCCCCGCCAAACCGCCTAGCAGGCACAACACCACCGACTCGATCAAAAACTCCAACAAAATAACGTATTGCTGTGCGCCCAGCGCTTTTTTAATGCCAATGATTCTTGTCCGTTCTTTTACTGATACAAACATGATATTGGCCACGCTAAACATTCCCACCAGGGTGGCAAAACCACCAATAAAGACACCTAAGATGTTGAGTATCCCAAAAAAACTATCCAAAAAGCTAGCTAGTATCGATAACTGGTTCAAAGAAAAGTTATCCTCTTCACGAGGGCGGAGCTTGCGCGCTGCACGCATAGCGCTCGTAGTTTCGTCTTTGAGCTGCGCTACGGTCATTTTAGGCCCTGCTTTGATACAAACCGAGGCATTCTGAAAAAACTCATCGGTTTTGAGGTTGGCGACTTTGCGGGCCGTTTCGAAAGAAATAAGCATGGCTTCATCAAAGTTCATCACGTTCAAGATGCTTTCCCCGGCTTTTTCCAAAACGCCAATGACTTCATAAGGTCTTCCGGTGATTTTAATGACTTTGCCAATAGGATCGGATCCGCCAAAAAGCAAGTCGGCTATTTTATAGCCCAGCACAATTTTCGTGGCTCCATAGTGGTATTCAGATGGGGAAAAAAACCGGCCATCCGCATACTCTAGCTTAAACAAATCGGAAAACTCGTTGGTAACGCCCATTAAAAAAACCTGTGAAGCGGAGTTCGTCCTATATTTGACGGTTTTAGCGCCAATACCAACATAAAATGCCGTCAATTCAGCCGAGCTTACCCGTTTTTTTACCACTTCATAATCTGCATGGGTAACGCCAGGACGACGGAGGTACTTAAAATAATTTGCCCCAGGATCTTCCGCCCAGGAGATCTTTTGAACATAAATCACATCATCGCCCAATTTATTCAAGCTACCCCGAACATTGTCTTCTAGGGAATCAACTGCCGAGAAAACACCGATGATACAAAAAATGCCAATCGTAATGCCCAGCAAAGACAAAAAGCTACGCAGGCGATTGGAGTTCAGCTGCTGCCAGGCCTGAACAATACTTTCTGCAATAATTTTGAGAATGGTTCCCATATTTTTAAATCCAAATGGTTTAAGGAAATGATGTTGTGACTATAGCAATTGAGCACAAAAAGGCATTTAAAAAAAGACTCTCCTTTCAAAAGGTTTTTTTGCTCCTTTTTCTTATCCTAGCCAATTTTCTTCCTCAAAAAAAAGTTAACATATTGTAAGCCCCAATTGTACAAGAAACCGATAGAACTACGTTTCTAACTGGCGCTGAAGATACGTACCATCTAATTCTCCGCCCAAACAATTCGATTAACGGCATGATTTTTGGGTTGAAAAGAATAGGCAGGTTGGGCTAGTACTAACCTATTTCTTGAAAAATAGGCCAATAAGCTCCATAGCGGTGTTTTTGAACCCCATCGCTAAACGCAACAAGTCTATTGAAAAATGAGGTTAAAAAAACTTTATAGCACAATATTTATATCTTTGGGTTCATTTTGGAAAACTTATTTGCAATAATGAGGACAAAACTCTCTCAATTTTCTTTCGAACTTCCTAAAAAATTAATTGCCCAATACCCTGCAGAAACCCGCGATCAATCGCGGTTAATGGTGGTTCATCGGGATACCAATAAAATTGAACACCGGGTCTTCAAGGACATCCTGGAGTATTTTGACGATGGTGATGTAATGGTGCGCAACAATACCCGGGTTTTTCCAGCTAGGCTTTACGGTCGCAAAGAAAAAACTGGTGCCAAAATTGAAGTTTTTTTGCTTCGCGAATTGAACAACGAAGCTCGTTTGTGGGATGTACTGGTTGATCCTGCCCGCAAAATTCGGGTTGGCAACAAACTATATTTTAGCGACGAAAGCGACAACGACATCTTGGTGGCTGAAGTCGTTGATAATACAACCTCTCGTGGTCGGACCATTCGTTTTTTGTACGATGGATCAGATGACGAATTCCAGAAGGAATTAAACATGCTGGGCAACACGCCCCTTCCTAAATACATCACTCGCCCAGCTGAAGATATTGATCGCGAGCGTTACCAAACCGTATATGCGACAGAAATAGGTGCCGTAGCCGCTCCAACAGCTGGTTTGCATTTTAGCCGGGAGTTGCTGAAACGCTTAGAGATCAAAGGTATTGAGTTTGCTGAATTGACTTTGCATGTTGGTTTGGGGACTTTTCGCAGCATTGATGTGGAGGATTTGTCCAAACACAAAATGGATGCCGAATTTTTCCGCATTACCCAGCAAACGGTTGATCAGGTCAA
This sequence comes from Chitinophagales bacterium, assembly GCA_038240665.1. Lineage (GTDB taxonomy): Bacteria > Bacteroidota > Bacteroidia > Chitinophagales > Saprospiraceae > Haliscomenobacter. Next base: position 5,335 of record JBBRGN010000048.1, read on the forward strand.
CAAAGCAAAAGCCGACAACCGCAATATTTGCGCCATTGGCACTACTTCTATGCGCGCCATAGAATCAGCGGTTTCCGCTGATGGGTATTTAAAATCTGCCGAGGGATGGACCAATAAATTCATCTATCCTCCATTTGATTTCCACATTGCCAACCGTATGGTTACGAATTTACATTTACCCAAATCTAGTCTGCTGATTATGATTTGTGCATTTGGCGGGTTTGACTTGGTCATGTCTGCTTATGAAGAAGCAGTAAAAGAAGAGTACAACTTTTTTAGTTACGGTGATGCAATGCTTATTTTATAGCCATTGGTATGCGGTTTTTCTCCATTTTACTGAGCGTTCTATTGGTTGGAACAGCAGTTACTACCGTTACTGCTGAAGTACAATCTGTTGAAATCAGTTTTTTTGGAGAAAAACTTTCTATTGCTTTCAACAACGATCTTTATGCCTTACGACGTCCGCTGATTGAAGGGCGTAGTTTGCGGGGGCATTATCGCGCATTATCGCAAACCAATTACCAGGTTCTGCTAGAGAATTTAAAGTCGCTAAGGGTTCGTTTAGAATTAAATGATTGGCTCTATTTCGAATTGATCCGTACTAGTGTATCCCATATCTTAGAAATCCGTTCAGACAGCGAACAAGAACTTTTAAACTGGTTTTTGTTGTCTCAAAGCGGTTTCGATACGCGCATTACTTTTCGTCAACAAAACGTATTTGTGTGCGTGTACAGCGTAGATGAGATATTTGAAGCTCCTTTGATTGAGGATGCAGGCCGTACTTACGTCAATCTAACCAATATCCACTCCCCTAAGCCCGATGAAGAGGGCGTTTTTTTGTTGGATTTTGCGCCCCATCCCAGCGGAGAAGCTTTTTCTTTCAAATTGAGAAAATTACCAGTTCTACCTGCACAGTTAGAAACCCGACAACTGGAATTTAGCTGGCAAGGGATCTTCTTCAAATTCATGGTAGAGAGTGACCGCAACCTTACTAAAATAATGGAGCGCTACCCGATGTTTGCGGAAGAGGAATACCTTGAAGTTCCCTTGTCCTCAGCCCTGTCAAGGTCTTTGTTACCACAGTTAAGAGAAGCATTGAAAAACAGGACGGTTGTTCAGTCTATTGAAATACTCGTCTCACTAACACGATCGGCTTTTCGCTACAAGGAAGATAAAGAATACTTTGGAAAGAGTAAGCCCATGATCCCTGACGAGGTGCTCCATTATCCTTATTCAGATTGTGAGGATCGATCGGCTTTATTCTATTCCCTAGTCAAAGAGTTGCTCCATCTACCAATGATTATATTGGCTTTTCCTGATCACCTTACCATTGGAGTTGCATTGCCTGATTACGATGGCGATCCTATCGTTTATCAAGGAAAAAACTACTACGTTTGTGACCCGACTGGCCCGGCAAACTCCGTTGAAATTGGCCGAATACCTGAAGAGTTCGTCGGACAAAAATACCAAGTCATCGGATCGTATCCATAATTCCTTATAAATTTGAGCGTAGTTTTCCTATTTTGCGAAAAATTGTTCAAATTTGGAAAATGGCAGCTTAGAAAATCCCAAATTTTTGAGACAATGCTTCCTTTGGGAGCAATAATTGAGCTCTGGTCGGGGTTAAGGAATGATTCAACCATAAAATATCATTTTAGTCGGTCTCTTTTGTTGCCATACAGTGTATCTTTTTCGTTGAATAGCTCGGCTATTCGCCCCAAAAGATAGTTGTCTGGTAAAAAAATAGCCTTTCCTAGATTGGCAACTTATTATTGACTCCTTCCTAAGAGCCAGATCAACACATTAAATTTGATGGTTGATCTAGGAACAAACAATTTTTAGGGGAAGAATTCATAAAATTGAAAAATATAACGTGGATAGCGTTATCAAATATTAGTTTCTGCTTATGTACTGGACATTAGAACTTGCTTACCATCTTGAAGACGCGCCATGGCCTGCGACTCGTGATGAATTGGTCGATTATGCCATTCGCTCTGGATCGCCTGTTGAAGTAATCGAAAACCTTCAAGAGATGGAAGACGATGGCGAACCTTATGAAAGTATCGAAGATATTTGGCCAGATTACCCACGTAAAGATGACTTCCTTTTTAATGAGGACGAGTATTGATAGGTTTCTACCGCTTTTGTTTAAACAGAAGTAAGCAAAGATGTTGTCATCCGGCATTTTTGCTTTTATCTTTCTCTATAAATTCGGAATTTCAAGAGTAGTTTTTTTTAAGAATAATTTAATAATCGTTTTTGCCTATGTACTGGACATTAGAACTTGCCTCTTCTCTTGAAGACGCACCTTGGCCTGCAACTCGTGATGAATTGATTGATTTTGCCATCCGCTCTGGAGCTAACATTGAAGTGATCGAGAACCTACAGGAACTCGAAGATGAAGGTGATCTTTACGAAACCATAGAAGACATCTGGCCAGATTATCCACGCAAGGATGACTTTATGTTCAACGAAGATGAGTATTAACGCTTTCTAGCCAACGCGTAAACGAAAAAAAAAGGATTTTGCGGTGCAGGATCCTTATTTTTTGGCTAAGCCTTGGTTTATCATTTTGCTTTCGTCTACATCCAAAAGCAAAATAATAAACCAAGGCCAAGATAAACTTAGGCTTCTTGAAATCAACCATCCAAATTGCCATTGATGGCTATTCCTCTTGTGGTAAAAGCACCTTAGCAAAAGCCATTGCCAAGTCTTTAGGGTATATTTACATTGATTCTGGCGCTATGTATCGGGCTGTAACCCTTTTTTTTATTTCGCATGCCATTGATCCCTTTGATCTTTCGGCTGCTCATGAAGCCTTGCAAGACGTCCATATTTCCTTTGTGCGTACTGCTGAGGGCAACCATACTATCCTAAATGGCGAAGATGTAGAACACCGCATTCGAGAAATGGATGTAGCTGCAAAAGTAAGTCAGGTCGCTACCATTTCCGAAGTTCGCCGAGCATTGGTACACCAACAAAGGCAGTTGGCTCAAGGAGTGGGCGTAGTAATGGACGGGCGGGATATTGGCACGGTTGTTTTTCCGGAAGCCGCGCTTAAAATTTTTCTTACCGCCACCATGGAGGAAAGGGTGCAACGGCGTTTTTTACAGCTCAAGACCCAGGGAAAAGTGGTGCAACTGCCTGAAATTCAACAGAATCTTTTTACACGCGACTACATCGATTCCACCCGATCGGATAGCCCCTTGATGAAAGCTGCGGATAGTGTGGTCATTGACAATACCAACCTTTCTGAAACTGAGCAGTTATTAATGACGCTCGCTTTGGTACATGAACGCATCAATTTACATTTAGAAAAAGGGTAATTTAGGCCCCGATTGTATTTTTCATGCTCAACTCGCCATTTATGCACCCCTCTTTGCGCATTTTCCCTGTTTTTCTATTGCTTTGTACGGCTTGTACGCCCGACCAGCAGTATCAGATGACTGCGCGAGCCATTAAAAATCAGTGGCGTGATGCCGCGTTTTCAAAAAAAGAATGGCCTGAGTTGCTTACATTTTCGGAGATTCAATCTTCTGAAGATTTTATTCAAAACAAACTACGGCAATTAGCAAATTACCAATTCAAGTCCTTAAGTGCCCATAATCAAGCGGATTTAAACACACTTCAGATAGCGCTCCAAAAGGTAGATACGACCTTACAAAAATTACGCAAAGACCCAACTCAATACGATTTTGCTCAACGATTACAAGCTACTTTTTCCCAATCTGACTTATCAAGCGATCAAAAATTGCGCGGTATTGCTCGCCAATTACCCCTGGCAGGTTCTTACTACCAGCATGCCAAGGAAAATCTACAACCTGCTGATGCACAACTTTGTGCCGCTGCGGTCGAGAGACATGTATCGGGATTGACCTATCTCAATCGCGAGATAAACCTTGCGCTTCAACAAAATAATTTGCCCAAGGCTGATCGAGCTGTTTTTCAAAATGATTTCAACCGCATGAAATTAGCGCTAATGGATTATCTTGCATGGTGTCGAAGCCAGGCTTTTGAACTTAGGGCTAAGGAATAATTCAAGAGCAATTTATCCACCGCAATGATTTTTTCAACCATGACTCCTGATCGCCCGATGATGCGGCTCTTCCGTTACTTACAACGCTACAGTACGCCATTGTGGATGGCTGCAATGGCCGCAGTATTCAATAAATTTTTTGATTTGATGCCGCCTTTTCTAACCGGGTGGATTCTCGATAGTGCTTCCGGGCATGTCCCGCATTGGATGGGGTGGATGCTAGGAATCACTCAACCTTGGCCAGCGGCAGTAGCTATTGCCCTGCTTACCTTTGTCATCTTTGGTTTTGAAAGTCTCTTTGAATGGTTGTACAAAAGTGGCTTTATGCGTTTGGCTCAAAGAACCCAACACGACCTTAGGGTTGATGCCTACGTGCATCTCCAAGATCGTGAAATGGCCTTTTTTGAAGAACAGCGCACGGGGAACCTGCTTTCTATTCTGAATGACGACATCAACCAATTGGAACGGTTTCTAAACGGTGTCTTCACCGAACTCATTCATTTGTTTATCCTGATCTTGGTAGCCGGCATATCAATGATCAGCCTTTCTTGGCAATTGGGACTAATCACCATGATGCCCATTCCATTTATGATTCTGAGCAGTTTTTATTACCAGCGAAAAATAGCGCCATTTTACAAAGAAGTTCGGGATAGCGTAGGCGCGCTCAATGCTCGACTAGAAAACAACTTAGGCGGGATATTGGTCATCAAGAGTTTTGTAACTGAAACATTTGAGGCGGAAAGGGTTCGCCAAGCGTCTTTGGATTATCGCGATGCCAATTTCAAGGCCATTCGTTGGAGTTCCGTGTATATTCCTTTGATTCGGATGCTGATTTGTGTAGGCTTTGCAGCGGCATTGATGATTGGCGCTTATTGGGCGATTCATACACCGGCGCTTTTTAGCATTGGAAATTTGGCTTTTTTTGCCATGATGACCGAACGTTTGTTGTGGCCGATTACGCGATTGGGTGCTATTTTTGACGATTATGAACGTGCTCGTGCTGCTTCTCGAAGGATTTTTGGGTTGTTGGACGCACCGAATACCATTTTAAACCCTACCCAACCTATTCTGTTGCCGCCCACTGTGGGGAATATTGTACTTCAGGATGTCAGTTTTGGCTATCAGCCTGATCGCCTGGTGTTAAAAAACATTTCTTTGGAAGTCCCTGCTGGTAAAACATTTGGTATTGCGGGTTCTACTGGAGGCGGGAAAACCACGCTCATCAAGCTATTGTTGCGTTTGTACGACGTTTCCAGCGGCGACATTCTTTTGGACGGCATTGATGTTCGCAAAGTGGATTTACACGATTTGCGACAAAAGATAAGTTTGGTAACCCAGGAGGTATATTTATTTCATGGCACGATTAGAGAGAATATTGCCTATGGCGTTCCCGATGCGGATGAAGCCGCAATTCAGGCAGCAGCGCAACAAGCTCAATTACATGATTTTATATTGCAGTTACCTGATCAATACGATTCTTTGATTGGCGAGCGTGGGATCAAATTATCAGGAGGTCAACGGCAACGCTTGAGTATAGCCCGAGCTATTTTAAAAAATGCACCCATCCTTATTCTGGATGAAGCGACCAGCGCGGTAGACACCGAAACCGAACGCGCCATCCAAGAAAGTCTGCGCGACTTAACCCGCAACAAGACGGCGATCATCATTGCTCACCGCCTAAGCACCATTCGTAACGCCGACCAAATCATTGTCATTCAAAATGGTAGGATTGCGGAGACGGGCACACATGAAGAGCTGGTTGATCAAGGGAAAATCTATGCGGGGCTTTGGCAAGTTCAAACTGGTTTATTGGAACCTACGCTATAGGCGCTGTAAAATGGCTCAAGCAATATTGACTCGTTCTTTAAGACGGGCTTAAATGTCTTTTACCGAATTGCGATCCCGTAAAATGTCTTTGAGTTCTTTTAAAAATTTGTATTGGTGCGGCAAGGCTTTTTTCAAAGCTTCTTTTACCGAAAGGAAGCTGCCTTTATCTAAATGTTTGATTTTTTCAGTCATGTAAACCGCATCTTCATACAACATATGCTTAAGCGAAGGGATATCATGCCACTCCCCTTCTACAGCCCAGCCTTCTTCGGTATGCCCATTTTCTTGTTGTACTGGATCTAATTCAATCAGTCGATCAGATTGCATTAAAGTTTGAGCTTGGTCTTCGGAGGGCTTTCCTTGAGGAATTTCCCAAAGATCATCTTCCGCTGGATTCACCATAAACACTTCCAATCCTCTCTCCCTGAACCGATAAATGATCAAATTGACCTTTTTGACTAAACTCATAGCATGACACGTATTTGGGTAACTTATCTACTGCGCTAACAATAAATACTTCGTTTGGTTTAGGAATGAGTCAATTAGATGCAGAACCAAAATGGCCGTATTGTTTTTGACTGCTTCCTGATGAAACCCAAACAAAAGACAAAGAAATAGCTTTAGCAGGAAAATACCAAGTTATGAATTCTGGGTATTTCCAGTCGCCAAGGAACAAATCCTACTGAAACCAGAATATCAACCCCGAAAACTACATGGTGTACGTCTTTTTCTTGGGTTTGGTTTCAGGAGTTGTTGGAGGGACAATTCTTTTGAAGTTGGGATTTCGTGGGGCATTAGGGTCTATTGGTGCATTGGGATCCGGTAAACCAAAAAGGTGCATAGATTGATCATCGCCAAATGAGTGGAACTGTTGCATCATTTGATTCATCATTTGCTGTAGTTCTTTGGGAAACATATCTAGACCAAAACTTGACAAACTATCGGGCATACCAGGGGAAAATTGACGAAAAATAGTCGTATCCTGATACATATCTGGGGAGAAATTATGCACGATGGTCGTATCCCAATAAATCCTGCTGTTGTTTTGATCAAAAGACATGCCTTTTAACATTTCTTGCAGCTGTTTTTGCATGGTTCGAAACTGATCAAAAAAAGAGTCTTCCTGCTGCGGTGGTGGCGGTGTAGCTTGTTTTTTTTGAGCTTGTACAGTAACTACTAAACACAAAAAGATAAGGCCAATTATAGTTCTCATGGTTACGTTTTTTTCAATAGAGTTGATTAATGTCAAATTAGTTGCTTCCTACCTAAATAAGCAGTTGATCAAAAAGGAAAAGCCCCTCTTTTAGCTTCTTTCAATCATCTCATAAATCCCAATGGCCAATAAAATGGCTTCTTCTTCAGGTGTTACATCATTTTTCACAAACTCAAATACCCGCTGACTCAAGGTATCTTTTACACCCGGCAGGTATTTTGCAAAGGTTCCTACTATTCGATCTTGGATAACCAGTACCTTTTTTTCCTGTGACTTATCCAGTTTTGCGATTCTTTTTTGACTACGGCTGCCGATAAGTTCGCCCGTAACATCGTTGTACAGTCCTAAAGGTTGGTTGTCCACTACCAACTGCGCTTCATTTCCACGAATCCAAAAATTGAACTCATGTTTAGCAGATTTGGCGTAAATCAGTACATCTTTTGCATTGGAAAGATAGACCCGACGGTAAAAAGCAATGGCCGGTTCGTCAAAAATGGAAATAAAGATACCTCGGCGGTTTACAATAAAGCCTTTTTTCAGGCTTTTGTCCATCTCCCGATTCGACAACTGCTCAATGTCTTCAATACGCAATGGAATGAGGTCGGGAATATTTTTCAGCACTTCCTCCCTCATTGATTTTAGATCCTGCTGGATTTTGTTGTTCCCAGGTTTGAAATTAGGAAAGCTCTGCGAGAACAAGTAGAAGCCGGCGCCGGCAACAATCAAAGCGGATAAGGCAAAAATTCCCATTAGAAGTTAGCTTATATGATATTAAAAACTGAATTCAATTGGTTGACAAAGCATTCAGTTTGTGGTAAAATGCATTTTATCAGTTCAAGTCCTGTTGGTTCAAAAAGACAAGCTCCAATATAATGTTTATTCTTCACGTCCCGATTGTAAGTTGACGCTTAGACCAAATTTTTGCGGCTTACGAAATTGCAACAATCGCGTTTTCAATGCAATGTTATCTGCTTTAGTTAATATTGCCAAATCTAGAGCGACGATTTCTGTCAATTCGGCCATAATTTTATCTTTCTGTTCCCAGTAAGTTGTATTGGTATTGGTAATATCGTCAACTAGGTTATTTTTAATGGCATCAAAATACACTGCAAACAGGGGTGCGCTCAACTTCAAACTGTCTGCGGCAACCAATATTTTGCGGTGAATGCCCCGTCCCAGCAAGCTACTACCTCCTTCATCCGTCGTTTGTAAAAAATAGGCCGGGAAATAATATTCAATGCTGTCTTCAGGAAAAAGCTGCACACAAAGACCAAAATAATCGTCGTCCTCTTTTGAAGACGTTGTGCGGGCCTTTTGCCAAAACTTACGAAAATCGGCGAACAAGTGATAAGTGCTGCCTTCGGCTATCAATTGTGGGATGAATCCTGGCGTCATTTTACCCAACCAAAAAAGATCAGCATTGGCCGATCCCTCCCCTACTTGAATTTTTGTTTCCAAAATTTGCGACAAAGAATCAACAAAAGCATGTCCTTGACGGTATATCCTTGCTATACTTTCCACAGTTTGGACTTGATCCCACAACTGGAGGTATTGCCGCATGCTGCGGGTATGAACTGCTCCAAACAATGATTGGAACCTTTTTTCGAGTAAAATCTGCGCTAAGCGTTGGCTTCCGCTTTGTTCAAAACTTAGAACAGCGCCAAACAACCACCCTTCTTCGCCTGCCTTTGTGCGAACCTTGATCCAGGGTTCGTTATACGTTACTTGTTGAAGCGTTAGGATAGTAAAATAATCGGTTACCTCGCCCAAATCATGAACAACTTCGCCTGGTTTTAGCTCGCGAATCACTTTTCCTACGCTACCCGGAGCCGTTCTCAGACGCCAAAAAGGCTTGGCAATGCTAAAATCTGCAGGAGCGAGTTGGTCTGCATCCGCAGAATTTGACGCCTTTCGACAAGCAAAGAGCGACAAAAGCACCAGTATCCCAGCAAATTTCAAAGTGTGAAAACCCATAAATAGGAGATATAAAAAGAGCGGGTTCAGTGGAAAGAGCATCTCTACAACCACTGAACCCGTTTAAAAGAAAAGTATATTACCTAGCCCAGATAGGACTTAAGTGCATTGCGGTTGTAAGATTTTCGCAATCTGCGAATAGCCCGTTCTTTGATTTGGCGCACCCGTTCCCGAGTAAGACCAAACAAGTCTCCGATTTCTTCCAATGTCAAAGGTTTGGTGCCATCCAATCCGTAATAAGCCGAGAGTACCTCGATCTCACGTAAGGAAAGGATAGACAATCCTTGTTTCACTTCTTCTTTCAGCGATTGCTCCATCAAGCGCGCATCAGGAGTAGAAGTATCATCGCTGGAGATAACGTCCAACATAGTGGAATCTCCTTCCTCCCCACTCAACGGCGCATCAACAGAAACGTGGCGACCGTTGCCTTTAAGCATATTGCCAACTTCTTTTGGCGTCATATCAAGCACTTCGGCCAGCTCTTCGTTACTTGGCTCCCGTTCGTAAGTTTGAAAAAAAGAAAGGTAAGCCTCATTTACTTTGTTGTAAGAGCCTACTTTATTCAGCGGCAAACGAACAATCCGCGAGTATTCTACAATAGCCTGAAGAATAGATTGACGAATCCACCAAACAGCATAAGAAATAAACTTAAATCCTTTGGTTTCATCAAAGCGTTTTGCTGCTTTCATTAAACCCACATTGCCTTCATTGATGAGGTCACTTAATGATAATCCTTGATTTTGATATTGTTTGGCGACTGAAACTACAAAGCGCAAGTTAGCCTTGGTTAACTTATCCAAAGCATCTTGGTCACCTTGACGAATGCGACGCGCCATATCTGCCTCTTCATCAGCAGTTAACATAGAAATTTTACCGATATCGTTGAGGTACTTGTCTAATGCAAGACTCTCGCGAGCGGTAATTTTATTGGTAATTTTTAACTGACGCATAATAAAACAGTTTAAATCGTTTCTTGGGTTAGTACCCTACACTATACGCTTAAGCTGAAAAAATAGTTTCAAAAAAGAAAAGATACTTGATTTTTTCGATTAAAATCCTGATATGCATTGAATTTTTTAATACATGCCTCATTTGTGGCCAAAAAACAAAAGTCCTGAATACAATCGAAGTAGTATTTCGATCATATCCAGGACTTTTTATAAATAGATATTAATTGATATTTTAAACCCAATTAAATATTATCGGCGATTGCGATCATCGCGACGTGGTCCACGATCATCTCTTCTTCCGCCATTTCCGCCACGGTCATCTCGGCGCGGGCCGCGATCATCGTCCCGACGAGGAGGACGTCCGTCGTCGTTACCATTTCCGCCGCCGCCGCCGTTGTTGTCACCGTCGTCGTCGCTTTCATCGCCATTGCGTGCTGGTTTTGGCAACAATGCTTTGCGCGATACGCGGAACTTACCCGTTTTTTTGTCGATTTCGATCAATTGAATTTTGACCTCGTCGCCTTCTTTAAAGTATTCTTCTACATTATCGATGCGGGAGTGTGAGATTTCAGAGACGTGGAGCAATCCGCTTTTGCCTTGAAAATCTACGAAAACGCCATAAGGCATTACCGTTTTGACCACTGCACGGTACACATCGCCAACTTGCGGTACGAAAACGATCTTATTGATGCGTTCGATGGCCTTATCGATCGATTCCTTATTGGACGAAGCGATGTTGATTACCCCTTTATCGCCTACCTCTTCGATGTTGATGATGGTGCCAGTTTCAGCTTGCATCTCCTGAATTACTTTTCCACCCGGTCCGATAATCGCGCCGATAAAGCTCTTCTCGATGATCAATTCCACAATACGCGGAGCGTGCGGTTTGTAATCTTCGCGTGGCTCGGCGATGGTTTCCTTCATCTTTTCGAGGATGTGGAGACGACCGCGACGCGCTTGTTCCAAAGCTTGTTCCAACAGTTCGTAAGGCAAACCATCGATTTTGATGTCCATCTGGCAACCGGTTATCCCTTTTTCAGTTCCGGTTACTTTGAAGTCCATATCGCCAAGTGCATCTTCATCACCAAGGATATCGCTAATGACAGCAACTCGATCACCTTCTTTGATCAAACCCATTGCAATACCTGACACGGGCGCCGAGATTTTGATCCCGCCATCCATCAGTGCCAAGGTTCCTGCGCAAACGGTCGCCATGGAAGACGAACCATTGGATTCTAAAATATCCGATACAATACGAATCGTGTAGCCGGTATCCTTTGGCAAAACTTTGCGCAAGGAACGTGCCGCCAAGTTGGCGTGCCCTACTTCCCGACGACCCGGGCCGCGGTTGGGTCTAACTTCACCAACTGAAAATGCCGGGAAGTTGTAATGGAGGATGAATTTATCGTGGTGAAAATTCAAAGCATTGTCCACCATTATTTCGTCTAGCTTGGTACCTAATGTAAGGGAGGTCAAAGACTGCGTTTCTCCGCGCGTAAAGATCGCTGAACCGTGAGTAGAAGGTAAATAGTCTACCTCCGACCAGATGGGGCGAATTTCGTCGTATTGACGGCCATCCAAACGAATTTTATCATCGAGGATAACATCGCGGACAAATTTCTTTTTAAACTTATCGAAATAACGCTTAAAGAAAGGCTTTTTCTCTGGCCAACTCTCTTCCCCAAAGGCAGTTTTCAGAGCCTCTTCAGCAGTTTTTTTGATTTCGTCAAACTGTTTTTTGCGTACTTGTTTGTCAAGAGCTCCGCGAGCCACTTCTTTGATGGGCTCTGTAACCAGCTCGGCAAGTTTGTTGTATATCTCTTCATCTTCCGGCAAAACGATGACATCGCGTTTGATCAAGGCTTTGTCGCCTACCAGTTTTGCAAGTTCTAATTGAGCTTGGCATTGTACTTTAATGGCTTCGTGCGCAATGCGGATCGCCTCGACCATGTCTGGTTCGGCGATTTCATTGGCTTCACCCTCTACCATTACGATAACATCCATGCTGGCTGCTACGATAAAGTCTAGATCAGCTCTTGCCAAATCAGTACGTGAGGGATTGACGACGTATTCACCATCAATACGTGCTACGCGAACCTCTGAGATAGGTCCTTGAAACGGGATGTTCGATACACTAAGCGCAGTCGATGCTGCCAATGCTACAAAAGCATCAGGCAAAGTATCTTTTTCCCCAGAAATAAGGTTGATGATTACCTGCGTATCATTCAAATAAGTATCCGGAAAAAGAGGACGAATGGCACGGTCTACCAAACGTGAAATCAGGATTTCCGAATCGGAAAGGCGGGCTTCGCGACGGAAAAAGTTACCTGGAACCCGTCCGGCAGCTGCAAATTTTTCTTGGTAATCAACCGAAAGGGGGAAAAAATCAATGTTTTCCCGTATATCCTTATCAGAAACAACTGTGGCAAAAATCATGGTGTTGCCAACCCGAACCACCGCTGAGCCATCCGCTTGAGCAGCTAGCTTTCCGGTTTCTAAGGTTACAGTTCTGCCATCAGGAAGGTCAAAGGACGTGGTAATTGGAATCTGTAGTCCCATAAAAAAGATCGCTTTTGAAAACTTCTAAATATCTATTCCATCTTGATTCCTAAACAATAAGGCATTCGCTGCCAATGAGTAAGAGCACCGACAGATTATCGGAAGATAAATCCGAAAAGATTGGAGCAGCAGGTAAGAGATGCCTAAATTTGGATTATTTAGAGTGGGATCTAATCTCTGCTGAATGATAAAATGTCGATAATTTCCTTTACCCGTTATAAAACCAAAAGGAAGCGTTTCGGTTGGAAACGCTTCCTTGGCTTGAGAATTACTTTCTGATTCCCAATTTCTCGATTAAATCACGATATTTGGTAATGTCTTTGTTTGAAAGATACTGTAAGAGTCTTTTTCTCTTACCTACCAACATCAGCAATGTGCGACGACAAGCGTGGTCTTTACGGTTCAACTGCAAGTGCTTAGAGAGCTCTTGGATGCGAAAGGTAAACAACGCGACTTGTCCCTCGGTTGAGCCAGTGTTCGCTTCAGCGCCACCGTGCTCGTGAAAGAGCTCAGCTTTCTTTTCTTTTGTTAAATATGACATGCTTAATGAATGTTTAAACCGTTAGTGATTACGAAAATCAGTTACAGCGGGACAAAGGTACATCTTTTTCGGAAAACAACATAGAAAGTCAAAGCTCAACTACTACTTTCTAGTTTTTTTAATCGTGTTAACCTGAAAATCAATTATTTATCTAATTTCTATGGAAAAAATTCTCTATTTTCGGAAAATGAACTGAATGCTAAACAGCTCATTCGTAAATCAGTGGGCAGTAGGGAATAGAAAAAGCCTTCCAGTTTATTGAAACCTGGAAGGCCTAGATTTGTTTAGAAAACAGTCGATAAAGTACTAACTGTGTTTGTATTTTTTCACCGCTTCGGTAAGACGAGGTATGACATCAAAAACATCGCCGACTACACCATAATCAGCAGCTTTGAAAAAAGGCGCTTCTGGGTCTTTATTGATTACAACGATGGTCTTGGAGCTATTGACGCCCGCCAAATGCTGAATTGCGCCAGAGATGCCCAAAGCAATGTACAAGTTAGGACGAATGGCGATACCGGTTTGTCCTACGTGTTCGTGATGCGGACGCCAACCCACATCGGCTACTGGTCTTGAACAAGCGGTAGTTGCGCCTAAAGCAGCAGCTAGATCTTCTACCATACCCCAGTTTTCAGGGCCTTTTAAACCACGACCCGCGGATACTACCAGTTCAGCTTCAGGAAGTGGAACGGTGCCTTCTACCCGATGAACGGCTTTGACAGTAACTTTTGATGCCGGGACGGTAACGTTGAGCGTTTCTACCGTTGCAGCCGTGCCGCTGGCCACCGGCTGTAGGGAATTTCCCATCAAGGACAGCACTTTTACTGGCGAGCTGATCTCATATTCAGCGATCGCTTTGCCGGAAAAAACGCCTTTTTTTACCCGAAAACCACCGTCAACCGTTGGTAAGGTGTTAACCCCAGCAACCGAACCGGCTTGCAAACGCACGGCCAATCGTCCCAACAAGGATTTACCCGTAGAGGAATGATTGATGACGACGACGGTAGCGCCTAATTGTTGCGCCGCCGCTGCAATCACCGCAGTATATACCTGGCTATCGAATTGGTCTAAGCTAGCGTCTGCTACATGATATACTTTGGAAGCGCCATAAACGCCCAACTCTTCGGCGCCATTGACAGTACCGAGCACTAATGCTACAGTATCTGTTCCGAGCAATTGAGCAATTTTATTGCCATAAGTAACGGCTTCGAAAGCCGATTTTTTGAAATGTCCTTTTTGGTTATCTGCAAATATGAGTACCATATTGAAATCTGTTGACGTAAAGTTGAAAAATGGGAGATTAGATCACTTTGGCTTCTTCGTGTAGCAAACGTACCAGTTCATCCATGTTCTCTGGTGCAATCATTTTTACCGAAGATTTAGCCGGAGGCAAGGTATAATTAACCACCACTGCCCAATCATCGGCTGAGGTAGGTTCTACTATCTTCAATGGCTTGCTTTTTGCCATCATGATGCCTTTCATATTGGGGATGCGCTGTTCGGCCAAGCCTTTGGCTGCGGAAATAACCGCCGGCAAAGTAACTTCAACCTCTTCTGCTCCACCTTCAATATCACGCTCAATATGGGCGACATTGCCATTCAAATCCAATTTCATGACATACGAAACAAAAGGCAGATCGAGGTACTCGGCAATCATGCTGCCTACTTCTGAACCATTGTAATCGATGGTTTCTTTACCAGTTAAGACAAGGTCGTAGTTTTCTTCACGGGCATGAGCGGCGATCTGACTAGCAACTTGGATAGCGCTTTTAGGATCGATGTTGATGCGAACAGCACCATCCGCACCAATGGCCAAACCTTTACGAATCACGGTATCATTGGCATCTGTACCCACGTTGATCAAGGTAACGGTTCCGCCTAGCGCTTCTTTTAGTTCCAAAGCACGCACCAACGCATACCATTCGTCGTAGGGATTCATGATGTACTGTACGCCGTTGGTATCCAATTCAGTACCTGCACCGTTGAAGGTAATCTTTGTAGTGGTATCCGGCGTTTTGCTTACACAAACCAATATTTTCATTACAAAATTTTTTGAGCTATAGAGAATGACTTTTATAAAATCGCCCCAAAGATAGGAAAAAAAACACAGGCGTCAATCATTTTAGCGAAAATTCGCTAAAATGAGTTGGTATAATGGCCGACTAATTGGTCCAAAAATGATCTTTTTTGATCTCAATCGCTACCATTGCAACAACTCAAATCAATTTTTAATGAAAATCATTTTCTTGGTTTCGGTATAAAAAGGGGTTTCCAATGTGCAAAAAAGGACACCCGCAGTCCAATTTTCGTTGGTTTTTAAAGTAATCTGATTCCAATTTTCTTGCCCCGAAATATGACTTTGATGACAAATTTTTCCACTGAGGTCACTTACGATTACATTAACTTCTGCTGCATTCGGTAAGAAAAAACGCAGCTGGGTTTCCTCTTCAAAAGGATTCGGAAAATTTTGGAGCTCCCCTGTAGGATAATCGAGATCGCTTTTTTTGTCAAAATTCAACACCACTGGCCTTTTTTCGTTTTCATGAAGATACGCCTCTCCCTCCAAATATCGGGGCGAAAAAGAGACTGCATCGCGGAGTTGACCAGATGATAGCACTTTTAAGCGGAGGGAAAAAAGCAATGAATCAGTTGGTGCAAAAACTGGCGGCCGATTCCAACTGACTGCGACTAGTCCACGCTCGGTATCCGTTTCTACGTTCTCCTTTTGCGCTAAGCCATAATCGATATCCAGCAGACGTACTTGACGCGGATCAAGTCGTAGGGCAAATTGAAAGCCTAGCAAGTCGTTTGTTTCTTTGGCTTTAAAACTTATGCGGTGTTCTTCGCCAGCTTCCATCCATTTGTCGAGCGTATGAATGGGCCAAGT